>JAITMX010000031.1 GCA_031290775.1 Eubacteriales Family XIII. Incertae Sedis bacterium | reverse complement strand
GATGGCAGAGGTACAGGAGCTTTAGCTCCGTCGTACCTCGCACACCTCCGCTGTCCGTTTTCACATTGCCGCTGAAGCGGCGTGAAAAAGGCATCGAGGAGCGCAGGGCTTCAGCCCGTGGCGCTCTACCGCGGCACTCTACGACTGACGTACGAATAGCGTACGGACAAACCAACAAGATTACAGCCGGAGCCGCTCCAAGACGATTGGGGCGGCTTCGTTTTGTTTACAGATCCTCAGCAGGGAGGCCGAACTGTTGTCGGCCGGGGGTAACTGCTCAGACCCTAACCGTCAGCCGTAGAGTGCCACGGTAGAGTGCCACGCGGCAAAGCCGCTGCACTCCTCGAATGCAACCTCCCATCGATTTGCTTGCGCAAATCGGGACAGGACTGTCAAGCTCCTGTACCACTGTCATTGCGAGCAAAGCGAAGCAATCCAGTGGTTCATGGATTGCCGCGCTTCGCTCGCAATGACGGCGTGTGGATTGCCGCGCCTCGCTCGCAATGACGGCGTGTGGATTGCCGCGCTTCGCTCGCAATGACAGAGGTGGCGCTATGCCCTGGATTTTTACTCCGTATTTGGTTGTTCGGAAACCCTTTGAGTATATACGGCGAAAGGTGTAATATACATTTAGTATGAAAAGGAAAGGAAAAGCGGCTTCGGGACCGAAACAGAAAATTAGCAAATATTCTTATTTGATGCTACTCGGCCATGCAACAACGGATATCACGCAGGGAAGCCTTCCGGCCATCCTGCCGTTTCTGATTGCCGAGCATCACTATACCTATGCCGCCGCTGCGGGGCTTGTGTTTGCGGGCAATCTGCTGTCTGCGGTGTCGCAGCCGATTTTTGGCTGGCTTGGCGACAAGGCCGCGCGGCCATGGTTTATGCTCGTGGGGATTTTGCTCGCGGCGGTCGGCATCACGCTCGTCGGCTTCCTTGACAATTATGCGGCCAGTTGCGCGGCGGTCGTCGTTATGGGCATCGGCGTTTCGCTGTTTCATCCGGAGGGCAGCAAGCTCGCAAACATTGCGGCCGGCCGGGTCAACAAGGGCATCGGCATGAGCATTTTTTCCGTGGGGGGCAATATCGGCTTCACGGGCGGCCCCATCATCGCGACGGCGGCCATCCTTGCGTTTGGGCTGAGGGGGACGGCGGTTTTTTTGATCCCCGCTGTCGTTGTCTCGTTCCTGCTCGCCCCGCATATGAAAGATTTTGAGCGGCTCGGGCGCGATTTCAAAGAGCAGGTCAAAGAGGATACAAAGGCAGGCGAATTGCCGCCCGACAATGTGAAAGGGTTCACCGCCGTGGCGGTCGTCACGTTTTTCAGGGCGGTCATGGCATCCTCGCTCAACACCTTCATCCCGCTCTTTTGGATCGGCGTCTTTTTGAAGTCGACGGCGGAGGGCAATCTCAATCTTTCGATTTACGCGGCGGCGGGCATTGTGGCGACGCTTGCGGGTGGGCGGCTTGCGGACAGATTTGGCTTTCGGGCCATCATCCGTGCTTGCTGCATCGCGGTGCCGCCGCTTTTCTTCCTCTTTGTGTATAACAGGTCGCCCATCGCAGGGACGTTCCTCATCGTGTTTGTCTCGATTTTTTTGGCGATGTCCAACAGCGCGCTCATGGTCACAGGGCAGAGTTTCATGCCAAACCGCATCGGCATGGCCTCCGGTGTGCTTTTCGGGCTGACGATCAGCATGGGCGGCCTTGTTGCACCGATCATCGGCAGGATTGGGGACGTCTACGGGCTTGAGCGTGCAATGTTCACGATCGCCTGCTTCAGCATCGGGGCGCTTGTGGCCGTATTTTTTATTCCAAAAATAACAGGCGCGGCGGCGCCAAAATCCCTGCCGCCGCCGCTGGCTGAAGAGGGGGGCAATCTATGACGGAAGGCAAAATCTATGACGTGCTTGTGATTGGCGGCGGCCCCGCGGGGCTGTCGGCGGCGATTTATGCCGGGCGGTCCGGGCTCTCCGTGCTCGTCGCCGAGCGCGGCGCGTACGGCGGCAACATCTTTCAGACCGCCGAGATCGCAAATTATCCGGGCGGCATCCCCGGCGAGACCGGCGCGGCGTTTTCCGCGAGGCTCGAAGCGCACGCGGACGCGTTCGGCGCGGAAAAGGTGTCGGGCGCGGTGACGCTCGTCAACCTGATCGGCAAGGTCAAAGATATCGTCGTCGGCGGGAAGGCCTATCAAGGGCGGTCGCTCATCATCGCGACGGGCAGCGTATCTGCAAAGCTCGGCATCCCGGGAGAGGATGAGTACGCGGGGCTCGGCGTCTCGTACTGCGCGGTTTGCGACGGGCCGTTTTTCGCGGGCCTCGACGTCTACGTGGTCGGCGGCGGCGACAGTGCGCTTGAGGAAAGCCTGTATCTCGCAAAACTCGCGAGGAAGGTCACGATCATCCACCGGCGCGATACGTTCCGGGCGGCAAAGCTCATCGTAGGCAAGGCCGAGCGGGCGGAAAATATTTCTTTCCTGCTGGATACGGTAGTGACTTCGGTCGGCGGCGGCGATTTCCTGACGCGCATCGAAACCGAAAACGCCAAAACCGGGGAGCGTCGCGCGATTGTCGCGAAAGAAGGCGAAAACTTCGGGTTTTTTGTCTTTGCCGGCATGAAGCCGCAAGCGGAAATATTCGGCAATATGCTCGACACGGAAAACGGCTATATTATTGCGGACGAGGAAATGCGCACAAATATCCCCGGCGTTTTCGCGGCGGGCGATGTGCGGCGGAAAAAACTCAGGCAGGTCGTGACGGCGGCGGCGGACGGCGCGATCGCGGCAATCAGCGCGGAAAAGCATCTTTTGGAGGAAGCGGAAAATGGCAAATAAAAAGCAGGATCGTTATTATGAGATTTTCATCGAGATGTGCATATTCAGCTGCGACGCGGCGAAGTTTTTGCGCGAGATTCTCGGAAATTACGACTCCGAAAACCTCGAAGCGGACATGGAAAAGATGCATTCGATCGAGCACGATGGCGACGTGTCGCGCCATTCGATGACCAAGCTGCTGGCCAAGGAGTTTATCACGCCGATCGAGCGCGAGGACATCATGGCGATGAGCGAGGCGATCGACACGGTCACGGACAAGATCGAAGACGTGCTGCAAAAGATGTATATGTACAACATCAAAACGGTGCGCAAGGACGCGATCCTCGTCGCCGACGTCGTCATCAAATGCACGGAGGCGCTGAAGGACGCGCTTGAGGAGTTCCGCAATTTCAAGAAATCCAAGGTCATCAACGACAAGATTATCGAAATAAACCGCCTTGAGGAAGTCGGCGACAAGATGTACATCGAGGCGACGCGCAGCGTTTTCACGGACACGGCCATCACGCCGCTCGAAGCGTTTGCGTGGTCGCACGTCTTTCATTATATGGAGGACGTCCTTGACGCGTGCGAAGACGCGGCCGATGTCATCGAAGGCGTCATCATGAAAAACACGTGACGCGCGGAACCTGCGCGTCAAATGCGGGGAAATGCGGGGAGCGGGGCAATGGCAAAGGAAAGAGCCGGCACGATGGTGGCCGCAACAACGAACAGGCACAAAATCGCCGAAATCACCGCGATTGCGGGCCTGTTTGGCTATGATGTCCTCTCGCGCGAGGCGGCGGGCGTGCCGGATTTTGAGGTGGAGGAAAACGGGGGGACTTTCGAGGAAAACTCGCTGATCAAGGCGCGCGCGATTTTTGATTGGCTCGGCGGCTCGGCGGCGACGGTCGCGGATGACAGCGGGCTTGCGGTCGACGCGCTCGGGGGTGCGCCGGGCGTTTACTCGGCAAGGTTTGCGGGGCAGAAAGAGCCCGGGGATTTTGCGGCGGGGACGGACGGGGACGCCGCAGATTTTGCGGCGGCCGACCGGGACGACGAACAGTTGCATCGCAGCAGGCAAGACCGCGCCAACAACGCGAAGCTGGTCAGGCTGCTCGCGGATGTGCCATATGAAAAGCGCACGGCGCGCTTTGTGTCCGTCATCACCTGCCTGCGGCCCGGGGCGGAGCCCATCGTGTGCCGCGGCGAGGTGGAAGGGCATATCGGCTTTTCGGAGGCCGGCAGTGGGGGCTTTGGCTACGACCCGCTTTTTATTCCGCTCGGCTATGGCAAAAGTTTTGGGGTTTTTGCGCCGGAAGGCAAAAACGCAATCAGCCACCGCGGCCGGGCGCTCGAAAAGCTTGCGGCAAAGCTCGCCGCTGGCACGATATGAAAGAAACCGTGAAAGAGATCGCAAAGGGGACTTTCAAAAAGGTCATCGACCCTTTTTACGCGGGCGGGGCTGCTGAGCTCGCGTTTTGGCTGCTGCTCTCCCTCGTGCCCGCGACGATCCTGCTTGCGCAGCTGTTGCACCTTTTCACGCTTTCGATGGAGGCGGCGCACAACGTGCTCGGCGTCTATCTGTCCGAGGACATCTACAATCTCGTCGCGCCCCTGCTCGACTACAGCCCGCAAAAGGCCGTGACGGCGCTGCTCATCATCCTCGCGTTTTGGTCCGGCAGCCGCGCGGTGTTCACGCTGATGCGCATCACAAACCGCGCCTACGATGTCGTGCCCAAAACGGGCAATCCTGCCTTGTGGTATGTGAGGGAGCGCCTGCGCGCCATCCTTATGACGCTGCTTGTACTCGTCACGATGGTTTTCGCGCTCTACATCCTTGTCTACGGGGAGCTGATTGTCAAGGCGTCGCTCTCGTATTCCAATGACTATCTCGGCGGGCATTACGAATTTTCCGACGTCTGGTACGGCTTGCGCTGGGTCATCGCGTTTGCGCTGTTCTTTTTCATGGCCTTTTCAATCTATTACATTCTGCCGGTTTCCGGCGTACGGTACAGGGAACACTTTGCGGGCAGAAAGCTCGCCACGGTCAAAAACGTGCTCGCCCTTTGGCTGAAGAACCGCAGGCGCGCGTACCGCAAGGCGCTGCCGGGCAGCCTTTTCGCGGCCGTCGCCATGCTCGTCGTGACGTGGGCGTACACGATCTATGTGCGCTATGTCGCGCTCGGAAATTTCAATATCCTCTACGGCAGCCTCAGCTCGGTCGTGGTGCTCTTGCTCTGGTTTTACGTGATGGCGTTTGTGGTCATCACGGGGATACAGGTCAACGCGACCTACGCCGAGCGGGCTTTTCATTCGGAGGCGTGACGCAGGTTGACAATCTATGTAATAAGTATTAATGTAATATATATTAAAATAATGTATGTTACATTAATATAAGCTGCATTGTCTGTGATGGCGGGAGGCGGAAATGAAATTTTACGATCGAAAGGATGGGCTGGCCGCGCTGCAATCCGGCCTCAAATCGTCAAAGCATACCGCGCAGTTTACTTTGCTGACGGGCAGGCGGCGCGTCGGAAAGACCTCTTTGATCCTCCATTCGCTGAAAGGCCAGACATATCTGTATTTGTTTGTTTCGCGGAAAAGCGAGCGGCTGCTTTGCGAAGAATTTCAGAGCGAGGCGGGCAAGGCGCTTGGCCTGCAGGTGTTTGGCCCAATCACGAGATTTCGCGATCTGTTTGAACAGCTCCTTATTTTTGCGCAGAAAAAACCTTTTACGCTGGTGATCGATGAGTTTCAGGATTTTGAGCGGGCAGACAAGTCGATTTTCAGCGAAATCCAAAATCTTTGGGACAAATACAAGGACAGCGCGAGACTCAACTTGATTGTGTCAGGCTCCATTTATTCGCTGATGATGAAAATATTTGAGAATGGGAAAGAGCCTTTGTTTGGGCGGGCGACATCGAAAATCACCTTGCTCCCCTTCAAGCCGGAGGTGATGAAAACCATCTTGAAAGACCACAATCCAAAATACAAGCCGGAGGATTTGCTGTGCCTGTATATGATTACCGGCTGTGTCCCAAAATACATCAGCTTGCTGATGGACGCGGGGGCGACGACCTATTCCAAGATGATGGCAGCCGTCACCGGCGTTGGCTCCCCGTTTTTGACGGATGGGAGGGACATTTTGGTTTCGGAGTTTGGAAAGGATTACAGCACGTATTTCTCCATCCTGCAATTGATTGCGGCCGGAAAAACGTCGCAAAGCGAAATAGACTCTATTATCGAGAAAAATACCGGGGCATATCTGCTGAATCTGGAAAAAGAATATTCGCTGATTGGGAAAAACAAGCCGATCTTCGCAAAGCCGGAAAGCCGCAATGCAAAATGGAAGATTTCCGACCGCTATCTCGAGTTTTGGTTTCGTTTCGTCTACGCCAACCAGTCGCTCATCGAGGCTGGGCGGCACGACTTGCTGCGGGAGACGATCGAGAAACAATATACGCAGTACAGCGGCCTGGTCCTCGAGGATTATTTTCGTGTAAAACTTGCGGCGGAGGGGCGGTATTCGCGTGTCGGAAACAGTTGGGACCAAAAGGGCGCAAACGAGATTGATGTTGTCGCAATCAGCGAGCTTGACAAAAGCGCCTTGATTGCGGAAGTCAAGCGCAATCCAAAACGGATCAACCGAAACGAGCTGATAGAAAAGGCCGCTTCCGTCAAAAAGTATTTGGGCGGCTACAAGGTAGAGTACCGGGGGCTTTCGCCGGAAGATATGTGACGCCCTGCGCGCACAGGGCGGGCTTTTCATTCGGAGGCGTGGCGCTCCCGTGATGCCTCAAAATAAAACAACGCTGAAATGACCTTCTGGAACCCTTGGAAATTTGAAAATAAAATAAAGTTTGTGCATTACATAGCACAAACTATTGGTTTTTGCTTTAGTTTGTGCTATGCTAGTCAAGAACAGGAGGGCTGATTCATATGAGTGAACTGCTTGCGCGACCGCAATACCTTGACCAGCTTGTGAGCTTCAGGGATAAAGACTTAATCAAAGTGGTGACAGGTATCCGCAGATGCGGCAAATCGACGCTGTTTGACCTTTACGCAGACTATTTGAAAGAAAACGGCGTGGAGGACAGGCAGATTATCCGGCTGAATTTGGAGTTTCCCGAATACCACGAACTGCAAACCTATATGCAGCTTTACGAATATATCAAGGCGCAGCTTTGCGAGGACGTAAAAAACTACGTCTTTATCGACGAGGTTCAGACCGTGCCGGAATTTCAAAAAGCGGTGGATGGGCTATATGTCCGCAAGAACTGCGATGTATATATCACAGGCTCTAACGCCCATATTCTTTCGGGCGATTTGGCGACCCTGCTTTCCGGGCGGTATGTGGAAATCAAAATGCTGCCGCTGTCGTTCCGCGAATATATCGCCGCGCTGGGCGAGAAAACCGACCTTATCGTCAAATATCGCACCTACTTGGAAAACAGCTCCTTCCCCTACGCCTTGGAGCTTTCCAAAAAGAAAGACATTCGGGCGTACCTCGGCAGTATCTTTGATTCGGTTATCCTCAAAGATATTGTCACGCGCAGAAAAGTCGCGGACGTGACGGGTTTGCAAGCCGTTACCCGTTTTGCCTTTGACAACATCGGAAACCTGACGAGCGCGACAAATATCGCCAACACCATGATTTCGGGCGGCCGTAAAATATCCGTCCATACGGTAGAAAACTATTTGGAGGCTCTGACTGAGAGCTTTATCCTCTACAAGGCGGGGCGGTATGACGTAAAGGGCAAGCAACAGCTTGTCACCAGGGCGAAGTATTATATCTCCGACATCGGTCTGCGCTATTGCCTTTTGGGGAACAAAAAAGCCGACATGGGGCATATCCTTGAAAATGTGGTTTACTTGGAGCTTATACGGCGCGGCTATGAGGTTCACATCGGCAAGGTCGGCAGCGCGGAGGTGGACTTTATCGCCATCGGCGAAGACGGCGAGGAATATTATCAGGTTGCATACACCGTGGAAGGCGAACCCGGCAAGGACGGCAAAACCACATTGGAGCGTGAGCTTTCGCCTTTAGAATCTATCCACGACCATAACCCAAAGTATCTGCTGACGTTGGATTTCACGCCGAACGCCTCCCACAACGGCATTAAGCAAGTCAACGCATTGGATTGGCTGCTTGGCGAGCAAGGCAGCGCTTGGAAATAAACTTTCCCATACCCGTTATTTTACCTCACGCCCGGCGCAGTGAACCAAAGGGGCTTTTGGGGCCTGGATTCGTGGTATACTTTTACGATAAGACGTGAGAGGGGAAATATAAGATGCGCACGGAGTATTTGGGCTATTTGCTTGCCGTCATCCGCTACGGCTCGATGAACAAGGCGGCGAAGAGGATGCGGCCGGAGAGGCAATCCGCAGGAACGGAATCAAGCGGGAAGAATTATTCATCAGCTCGAAGCTGCGCAACAGCCAACAGCAATATGAAAAAGCGCTCAAAGCCTTCGACGAAAGCAGAAAGGCGCTCGGCGTGGATTATCTGGATATGTACATGATACACTTTCCGTGCCCGGCTTGCGGCCTTTACACCGAGGCTTGGCGCGCGCTCGAACATCTCTACAAGGAAGGGTATGCAAGGGCGATCGGCGTCTCGAATTTTCATCAAACGCATCTCGAAAAAATCTTTGCGATGTGCGAGATCCCGCCGATGGTGAACGAGTTGGAATGCAACCCCTATCTTTCGATCGCGCCGCTCCGGCAGTACTGCCATGAACATCAAATATGGCCCGAGGCGTGGTTTCCGCTCGGCGGCCCGGCTACAAGGCTAAGCGGGAAAGCGGTGGGCGGCAAGCGTCTGCTCGAGGATGGATTGCTGATCGGCCTCGGCGCAAAATACGGGAAGAGCCCGGCGCAGATTGCGCTGCGTTGGGAGCTTCAGTCCGATATCATCGCAATCCCAAAGTCCGCAAAACCGCATCGCATTCGCGAAAATATCGACATCTTCGGCTTTGAATTGTCCGAATCGGACATGGCCGCCATAGACAGCTTGGATTGCGGCCAGCGCAGCGGTTCCGATCCCGAAACCTGCAACGACCAGTTCTGACGGCACGTGGTTTTGCAAACCCCGTTCAGGCCTTTCGGACAAATGCGAAAAACAGGACGAGGGCAAAGATTCCGAAAACAAGGTACAGGGCGCCGACGGCAGCGAAATAGTTTGGGAACAGCGGCAAGAGCAGCATGCCGAACGTATTGAAAAGCAGGCCGCCAAATCCAATCAAAGAAGAGACGCTTCCCGTGTCGCTTTCCTGATATGTGATTGCAATCCGGCAATGAGAGTGATATAGTGGATTCATAAATTACGAAATAGTTCGCAATTTATATTATGTAAATATTCGTTACGATAAATTTCGCAGTGCTTGCGGGAGATGAGGCTATGCAAAATCCATTCAAATTCGGCGCAGTCGTCGAAAAAGAATTCTTCACAGACAGGGAAAAAGAGGCGAAAGAGGCAAAGGGCGTTCTTGAAAGCAGCAACCATTTGATTCTGATCAGCCCGCGCCGCTACGGAAAAACGTCACTCGTGCTCAAGGTCGTGGAGCCCTTGAAAAGGCCCTTGATCTACCTCGACCTGCAAATCACAACCGACGCGGCAGACATGGCGACGCAACTGCTGAAACGCGTGCTGCGAATCAACAAGTGGGAGAATGTGAAAAAGACCATTGCCGGTTTTCGAATCGTGCCGACCGTGGAATTAAACCCGCTGACAAACGGCGTGGACGTGACGTTTCGGCCATCTGTGGGCAGCGGTTTCACCCCTTTGGAGGATGTGCTGAACCTGATCGACAAGGTTGGCGAAAAGGGAAAACGCCCCATCGTTGTCCTTGATGAATTTCAGGAGATCGCCTCATTGGATGAAAACCTGCCGAAACAACTGCGATCCGTCATCCAACACCATACCCATGTGAATTATGTGTTTCTCGGCAGCGCCGAGTCAATGATGCGGCAAATTTTCGAGAGCAAAAAATCCCCTTTTTACCATTTTGGCTATCTGATGACAATGGACAAAATCCCCTATGCGAATTTCCTGCGGTATCTGGAGACGCGGTTTGCGAAAGTGACCAGCCATGCGCGCGTTGTCGCCGAGAAAATCCTTGACTTCACAGATCGGCACCCTTATTACACGCAGCAGTTGGCCTATTATTGCTATGCTTTTCTGGATGATGACGATGGTTGTTGTGAGGACATCATTGATTGTGTTGTGAACCGGATTGTCGAAACCCACGGCAACGATTTCGAAAAACTCTGGAACACAATCAGCAAAACCGACAAAAGGATTCTGATTATGTTATCCGAAGGCGAAAAAACATCATCCGTTTTGCAACCGGCAAGCACGGTGTACAGCGGGCTCAAACGCCTCACAAAACAAGGTTTCGTTGTGAAGAACAAGACCTACGAGATAGACGACCCCTTCTTTGCAAAATGGATTGCCGGGAAACGGGCATGACCCGAAGGAAGCGCTGCAAGGCTACAAGGTAGAGTACCGGGGGCTTTCGCCGGAAGATATGTGATGTCTGCGCGCCGGGCGCATGGATTGTTATTTTTTGATATTCTTTCATATAATTTGATATTCTTTCATATAATTCGATATTCTTTCATATTTTTTGATATAATTGCTTCGGAGGGTTTTAGACTATGGATATCAGAAACAATCCCTATTCTCCGGGCGCGGGACGCAAACCGGTTGCGCTCGTTGGGCGGGATGTGCAAATCGAAACATGGGGGGCTGAGCTTTCACGAATTGAAAAAGGCCTTGACAGTCGGCCGCTCGTTCTTTACGGGTTGCGGGGGGTCGGAAAAACCGTCCTGTTGTCACATATGCACGAAATCGCAATGGAACGCAAATGGATATCGGCTCGGTTTGAGGCCAATCGCGATAAAACACTGCGCGAGCTGATCTGCAAGGAGTTTGAAGAGGAATTGGCAAAGCTTGCGGCGCCAAACGCAGGGCAAACGTTTTTGAAGGCGTTAAAAACGATCTTGTCATTTCGTGGGTCGGTTGGGATTCCGGGCGGTTTTTCTTTTGGCTTGGATCTTTCGGATGTGCAGGGAAGCAATGCGGGAACCGGGGATTTCGAGCGTGATTTGCTCAGTCTGGCCAGGGATCTTTCGGACGTGGCCAAAGAGAGCAAGACAGGCGTATCCATTCTGATCGACGAAGCACAGGACTTGTCCGAAGTTGGCATGAGCGCAATCAGCGAACTCATCCATCGCGCCACTCAAGACGGCGTTCGTCTGGTAGTTGCGCTTGCCGGATTGCCGTCGCTGCCCGGATTGCTTTCCAAAGCAAAGAGTTATGCCGAAAGGCTTTATGCGTATCACAAAATTGAAGCGTTGCCCTATGAGGCCGCGATGGAAGCGTTGGTTGAACCTGCGCACGCAGAGGGCGTTGAGTGGCAGGCGGACGCTGTGAATAAAGTGATTTCCCTGACAGTCGGATATCCCTACTTCCTTCAGGAATATGGATCGGCCTGTTGGATAGAGGCAAAGGCTTCCCCGATTCGCGCCGTCGATGTGAAGCGCGCGGCGAAGACGGCAATCGGGCAATTAGACATAGGATTTTTCAGATCAAGGTGGGACAGGGTCACAGATGCGCAAAAGGCCTACCTTCGCGCCATGGCAGTGGACGGCGATACTGAAAGCAGCACAAAGGATATCGCGAATAGGCTCGGGCAGACACACGCCGCGTTGACAAGCCGCCGCGCAGAGCTGATCGGCAAAGGGCTCATCTATCCGTCCCGTCACGGATTTGTTGCGTTTACAGTGCCTTTAATGGCCGATTTTGTCGGCAGGCAGCTTGACTAAAAGCAAAGCTGCCATCGGGAAAGGGAATAAATATAACGTCAGACTGTGTGAAAAGTGTCGAAAATCGTATTTCACAGGCTGGAAACCGTTGAAATAGCTATGTTGTAAAGTTGCGATATCGCTATTTTACACAGTCTGACGTCCCCTTGTGCATCATCATCCTGCCAATGTTTTTGGAGTGACAGGCAACGACAATTTTTCCCGAAGATAGTTTTCGGCATCGCCCAAATCATACTTCACTTCATTTGTATAGTAATCCAACAGTGTTTTTGCGACCTTGAATACCTGTTCGCTCGTCCCCTCGCTGCCATTGCCTACAATGCAGTCCCAAGCTTTTGTCCAAGCGCTTGCAAAAATCGCCGGGTCGCCGGAAATGATATCGCCTTCTTTTTTTGGCTTCCATATCCTCGTACACATATCACTAAGCATCGAACCCAGATCGTATGGTTTGTCAATATCGTAATACTCATTCAACCATTCTTCTACTTGCAAATAAGCGTTTGTATAATTCATTTTCGTGCCTCCAAAAAAGACCAGTCGGTTATAGGCGGTTCGTTGATTCCTGCGTTCTGCACTATGCCATTGCGTACGGAAATCCACAGTTGTTTGCCCTGCCCTATCTCCCGGGCATACCATCTGCAATTAAATCGATTTGACCCGACGTAATTGGCTTCATTTTTTGCTGTCTCTAACAATTGCATTCTGATTGCCTGCGAATCGATGATATGCCCCTCATCATTGCGAAAAATATGCTTTATCTGAGAATCATCTTTTGGAAACCGCACACTATTGTTATGTCCCCATTCGCCTCTGCCACCCATCTATTCATATCCTTTTGCAATAGCAGCAGGAGCAATTCTGGTATTTCTCAAATACGGCACCGCCATCACATTCGCCATATCGCGCATTTCGTCAAACGGCATTGCATAACAAATTACAGTTTGCGGCTCAATCCTCTCGCACATTTTTGCAAAGCCGGCCATAAATTGTTTTTTGACATCCTGGCAACCCAAAGTGGAAACAGCAACGCAAGAACCTTTCTCGACGCCGTCAAAACAAAACTCGTAACTCCAATCGTTGCTCCATGAAATCGTTGGTATCACAGACATGCCATTTTCCTGCCAATAGGCGCCCAACCATCTATTGCGAAATGTGTTGAAAATTTGCAAGGACAGCGCCATGTCTGTATACATACTGAAATCCGGGGTCATTATTTGCCGATACTGCTTTATTTCGGCAAGATATGCAGGCGGATTTTTCCACACACCATCAAACCGGTCATCGTACTCAAAAAAGTGAATGGTTGCATCTGTATCTCTTGTTTCGTTCTTGACAATGGTACTGAATCGAATCAACTTTAGCTTTCCCAAATCAATTTTCTGTTTTCTGACCATTGGAACATCATACTTGCCATCCAAGTAGTATTGATTGTAAAAGTATGGTTCAAGTGTATGTTCGTCTTTCGTTTTCATGGCAATAGTATACCCTATCGGTTTACAGCATTCAATATTTCGCTTCATGATATAACATGATAAAATCGCGCGGAGGGTAACTATTCAGACATCAGCTAAAATAATGTTGTAGACTGCGTGGAAAAATGGAAACAGAACAGCGAGATGGACAACGCAAGCGAGAACAAAGAGCATATGTCTTATGATGCGTGGTTTTGCGAACCCCGTTCAGACCTTTCGGACAAATGCGAAAAACAGGACGAGGGCAAAGATTCCGAAAACAAGGTACAGGGCGCCGACGGCAGCGAAATAGTTTGGGAACAGCGGCAAGAGCAGCATGCCGACCGTATTGAAAAGCAGGCCGCCAAATCCAATCAAAGAAGAGACGCTTCCCGTATCGCTTTCCTGCGCGTTGAGCATCAGAAACGTTCCGAGCGGTTTTACCATGAGGCAAATAAAGGAACTCGGCAGGATCATCGCGATCATGGCAAACGGCGAGAGGCTGCCGAAAAGCAGGATGCCGACGCCGCTCAATGGGAGAATCGAATAGCATAAATAGACGATCGCGCTGCGCCCGACCCGCTTGCTGGCCGGAAGATAGCAAAAGGTCCCCGCCATCATGCTGATCGCGCTTGTACCGAAAAACAGCGCGTAGATTTGGCTGGACAATCCGAAATGGGATTGGAAGATGTAAGGCGAAGCGTTGATGAACGCCATATTCGGGAGCGCGGGAATCGAGAAGATGAGCAATAATATGACAAACCTTTTGTTGCGGCACACGACGAGCAAGCGGCCGAGCGTTTTGGCGATGCCGGCCTGCAGCGGCTCTTTCAGCGTTTCTTTGATCAGCAGCCCCCCGGCGAATATGATGACGCCCATGATCGCCTGAATGAAAAACGTGCCTTGCCAGTTCATGAGGTGCAGGACTAAAGCCCCAATCGAAGGGGCAATCGCCGGGCAGATCAACACCATCCCTTGGACGAGGGACAAAATGCCCTCCTGTCTTTCTTCCTCGTATACGTCTTTTACAAAAGCGGTGGCAACCATCATCGCGGCGCCGCAGCCAATGGCTTGGATGATGCGGAAACAGATCAATTGCGTGATGGATTGCGAGAACGCGCACATCAGGCTGCCGGAAAGGTAGAAAATGCCGGCAAGAATCGTGACAGGCTTGCGGCCGTACTTGTCGCTGAGAGGCCCCCAAATCAGCATCGACACGGCAAGCGTAATCGAAAAACAGATGAGCGTGACGTTCGTAAGCCTTTCGGCAGTGTTGAAATACGCAGTGATTGCAGGAAGCGCCGGGAGGTACAAATCTGTGGATATCACAGGAAAAGCGCTGGCCATCACCAGAAATACCGCGAATGCTCTTTTTCTCATACTGTTATTATAACCAATTTTGCGCTTTCATTATGTTACAATTCAAAATGGAAGTGGAAGTGACAGCGGGCAACCAATACAAAAGGCTCGAACGCCACAAGCATGGATGTATATTTGCAATTGCGATATGATGAGACGGGAATGGATGACGCGGATGGAATGGAGAATCATTGACTAATATGCCAAAGAATACCGAAAACAGCATCATTCTATACCAAGACGAAAACGGCATTACCAATGTATCTGTTCGTTTTAATGATGAGGATTTGTGGCTGACGCAAAATCAGCTTGCGGAGATTTATGACACTACACAACCCAATATCAGTCAACATATCGACGGAATTTATAGCGATGGCGAATTGCCTGTGGCGGCAACCCATAAGAAATTCTTATTGGTTCAAACCGAGGGCAAACGGCAAGTCAAACGTGAAATCGCCCATTATAATCTCGATATGGCCATCGCTATTGGCTATCGGGTGCAGTCGCAGATTGCCATGCGCTTTCGGCGTTGGGCTACACAGCGTTTGCACGAGTACATACAAAAGGGTTTTGCATTGGACGACGAGCGGTTGAAACAGGGCGGTTCGCGCTATTTTCGCGAGTTGTTGCAGCGTATCCGCGACATTCGGTCGAGCGAACGCAATTTCTATCAGCAAGTGACGGATATTTACGCCACGTCGACTGACTACGACCCGCGAGATGACCTCACTCGAAAGTTTTTCGCCACCGTGCAGAACAAGCTTCACTTTGCCGTTCACGAACATACCGCCGCCGAGCTCATCTATGACCGTGTGGACAATGAAAAACCCCTTGTCGGCATGACGAATTTCAAGGGGGGCTACATTACCAAAGACGATGTGAAAATTGCCAAGAACTATCTGTCTGAAACCGAACTGAACCGGCTGAACTTGCTTGTCTCAGGATTCTTGGATTATGCGGAGTTTCAGGCCGTCGGGCAAAGCCCAATGTCGATGAGTGACTGGGTGGAGACTTTGGACAGGCAGATTCTTGCCGTCAAGCAGCAGGTTCTCCAAGGCAACGGAAAAATTTCACATGAACAAGGGAATTGAAACAGGAATAACGCGGACGTTGAGGCAAGGAGGCAGACATGGACATCACGAAGGAATTGGCACAGCTTGAATCGTGGCTTGCGCAGGACGCGCTTGACCCGCCGGCGCGCGCGGAGCTTGAGGCGCTGAAGGCGCGCTATGCCGCAGGGCCGGGCGGGGGCGCGGCGGATGAGATAGGCGACCGTTTTTTCCGCTTCATGGAGTTTGGCACGGCGGGGATGCGCGGCGTCATGGGCGCCGGCCCAAACCGCATCAACATACATACGATCCGAAAAATCTCGCAAGGCTATGCCGATTACCTGAACGAAATTTCGGCGGGCAAGGGAAGCCCCGCCAGGGCCGCGATCGCCTATGACAATCGGCGGCATTCCGATTTGTTTGCGTTTGAGGCGGCCTGCGTCTTTGTCGCGAACGGCATCGAAACCCATTTGTTCGGGCGTTTGTCGGCCACGCCGCTGCTTTCGTTTGCGGCGCGTGAGCTCGCGTGCGACGGCGGCGTCGTTGTGACGGCGAGCCACAACAACAAGGCTTACAATGGGTACAAGATTTACGACAGCCACGGCTGCCAGTGCATGCCGGATGCTGCGGCGCGGGCTGCGGCCCATATAGATGAAGTCGATATGTGGAATGGCGTGAGCACCGTTTCGGCGCGCTACGCGGCTGCGGACGGGGACGGGACCGCCTATGCCGGCGCTACGCCCGGCGTGCTCGGGCGCATGAGGCGCGCGGCGGCGGCCGAGCCGCTTCTATTCATCATCCCGGAGGATATGGAGCGCGCCTACATCGGCCGCGTATGCGCGGAGAGCCTGACGCCGGGCGCGCTGCGTGACGTGAAAGCGGTCTACACGCCGCTGAATGGGGCGGGCGGCATCCCCGTCCAGGCGATTTTGAAGAGCGCCGGAATCGGCAAACTTTCCGTTGTGAAAGAGCAGGAGTTTCCGGACCCCGAGTTTCCGACGGCCCCCGAGCCCAATCCCGAAAAGGCCGAAGCCCTGAGCCTCGGGCTCGCGCTTTGCGAAAAACTGAAAGCCGAAGGCGATGCGCCCGATATCCTCATCGGGACGGACCCGGACGCCGACCGCCTTGGCGCGGCCGTGCTCCACGAGGGCGCCTACGTCCGGCTGAGCGGCAATCAGGCCGGCCTCTTGCTGCTCGATTACATCATCGCATGCCGCGAGCGGGATACGCGTATGCCCGGCAGGCCCGTCTTTATCACGACCATCGTGTCGACGCCGATCACGGGAGAGATGGCCAAAAAGCACGGCGTCGAAACACGCAAGGTCCTGACAGGCTTCAAGAACATCGGCGACCAGATGAACAAACTCGAAGCGGACGGCGAGGCAAACCGCTACATTTTCGGCTTTGAGGAGAGCTGCGGCTATTGCTCGGGCGTCTACTGCCGCGACAAGGACGCGCAGGACGCCGCGCTCCTGCTGCTCGAAGCGGCGGGCGTGCAGAAACAGAAAGGCAAGACGCTTTTGGACCGCTCCGGGGAGATTTACCGCGAGTACGGATATTATCTCGACGGCCTTGACGAGCTCGTGCGCCCCGGCGAAAAGGGGATGCGCGAGATCGCGGCCATCATGGCAAAGCTGCGCGAGGGCAAAACGAGGGACGCATTCGGCGCGGTCGTGCGCGGCTTTACGGATTATCAGGCGCGGACGCACACGGATTTCAAACTTGGCGGGGTCAGCCGGACGGCGCCCGTCATGGATGTGCCCGCCAGCGACGTCGTGGAGTTTGGCCTTGCGGACGGCTGCCGCATCCTGGCGCGCCCGTCCGGCACGGAGCCCAAACTGAAAATCTACTACACGGGCGTCGGGCCGACCGAGGAAGCCGCAAAAAAAGCGATCGCCCGTATGAAGCAGGAGATTGCGCGTGTGATATAACAGATACAAATCTGTGTGTTAAGCGCAAATATCGCAATAACAAACAGAAAAATGTTTGTTATTGACAAGATAGAGAATACGCGCTACAATCAAGGCATGGAACCGAAAGACGAGTACGAAATCGAATTGGGAAAAGCGATCCGGCAGGCGCGGATTCGGGCAGGGTTTGCGCTTGAGGACGTTGCCGCGCGGGCAAATCTTTCGCCGACGTCTGTCCGCGCGCTCGAGCTGGGCCGCGGCTCGACGGTGGCGACCTTGGTCAAAGTGCTGCGCGTCCTGGGCGAAACGCGGCTGATCACGGATTGGGCCGCCGCAGGGCGGGTGTTCAGCCCGATCACAGTATTGCGGGAAACGAGCGGAAAGTATACGGTGGCAAAGCGGGCTTCCCGCCCGAGGCGAAAGGGCGGCGGCGAAAGGGAGCGGTGATGAAAGCGGGCGGTGATGGCGTTTAACCATGCGGAAGCGATAGAGGTTTTGCTTTTTGGGCAGGCTGTGGGCGCGCTTGCGGCCGACCCGCAGGGGCGGCGCGCCTATGCCTTTGAGTATTTTTCGCCATGGCTCAGGCAGGGCTTTTCCATCAGCCCGCTGCATTTGCCGCTGGAGCCGGGGGCGCGGACGTTTGAGGGCCTTGCGGAAGACACTTGGCACAGGCTGCCCCCGGCGATTGCCGATGCGCTTCCCGACCGTTTTGGCAATGGGCTGATCGACGCCAAACTTGCCGAGATCGGCGTCACTTCCGACCAGATAACGCCGCTCGACCGGCTGTCCTATGTTGCGGACAGGGCGATGGGCGCGCTCGAGTTCCGCCCGGCGCAGGCTCTCGGCAGGGAGCGCGCGGACATCATCGACATCGCGGAGCTTGTGGGCGCGGCGCGCGAGGCGCTGCACGGCAGCATCGCGACGGACCGGGATGCCAAGAGCGCGCTTCGGCAGCTTTTGTCCGTCGGCACGAGCGCCGGCGGCATGCGCGCGAAGGCCGTCGTCAATATTGATCCCGGGACAGGCGCCATCACGTCCGGGCAAAGGCCCGCCGCCGGAAAACAATCGTGGCTTTTGAAGTTTGACGGCGTCGGGGACGGCAAGGGCTTGGGGGCGTCCGGGAAATACGGCCGCATCGAGTATGCCTATTCGCTGATGGCAAAAGACGCCGGCATCGATATGCCGGAGACGGGGCTTCTGGAGGAAAACGGCAGGGCGCATTTTATGGCCAGGCGTTTTGACCGCATAGATACGGACGCGGGCGCGGGCAGCGCCGCCGCGCCGCAAAAGCTGCATATGCAGAGCCTCTGCGCGATGGGCAATGTCGATTTCAATTTGATCCACACCAATGACTATGCCTCGCTGTTTGCAGTGATCGGGCGGCTGGGCCTCGGCGAAGGGGCTGCCACGGAAGCTTTTCGCCGCATGGCCTTCAATTATATGGCGATGAACTGCGACGACCACGCCAAAAACTTTTCCTTCCTCGCGGACGCCGCCGGGCGTTGGCGCTTTGCGCCCGCCTACGATGTGACCTTTGCGTACAATTCCCAAAACATATGGCTGCGCGAACACCTGATGGGGGTCTCGGGCAAGTTTGCGGGCGTGACGCAAAAGGACCTTGTCGCTTTCGCAAACCGGCATGGCGTCGAATACGCGAAGGCCGCGCTGGCAGATGTCCGCGCCGCAATCGCCAACTGGCAGGGCTACGCAAACCGCGCCGGTTTGGGCAAGGCCGCCGCAGATGAAATCGCCGCGCATTTTGGATGACGGGGGATATTGCCATGGCACAACGAGGATTGCGCGGCTTTAGCCGCAATGCAATCGACCATGTCCGTTTTTCACTTCAAGCCGCAATTCCTCCGCGAGATACCCGTCGCTTCGGCAGTGCATATCGGAAATGCCGTTTGTGATTTCCGTATACAGGTTCGATTTGTAAAATATATCAAACGCCCCGCGGAGCGAAATGCCTGCAAGCTCGGCGTAAGCCCTGATGACATCATCGCATTTATGCGCAATGAGCGTGCGGTTGGCAATCATTTCAGCGCCTCCGAATCAATGAACCGCAGATACCCGTCAATCAGAGATTGGGTTTTGAAACAATACTGGAAATTCGATAAAACACCCCTCTTTTGCATAAGCTCAATTAACTCGCGGACAATATAGCTTTTGCCCTGCGTGTGAAGCACATCATAACAAGGCACAATATAGCCATCCAGAATGTCGCTGCCCTCCGTGAGCAGTTTATAGATTTTGTCGCCCGGCATCTTCAATTCGTCTGCCAATGCTTCGATGCAGAACACCGCAAAAAATGACTGTTCAGGGGTCATCGTCGTTTGCTTGCCCATCGTCCAAACCTCCTAACTCCATAAGACAGTATAGCGCAAAACAGAAGCAAACACACGAAGCCCGCTTTTGGCCATGAACCATAGGCACGCCGCAGTAACTGCACAGACTTGCTTTGTCATTGCGAGCGAAGCGAAGCAATCCATTATCCGCTCGATTGCTTCGCTTCGCTCGCAATGACGGTTAGGGTGTGAATTGTAACCTGATACCCGTCTTATATCTCAACATATATCTCAATTGAATAATAATTTTCTTGACAATATATTTCAATTGAGATATAAATGAGACGTGGGTAGTCGTGTTTGCCACTGCCTGCAAAATTGGAGAGTTTGAACGAATACGTTTATTTTGCCTCGCAGGAGCGCTTTGCGCCCCAAGGCTGCGGGTACGTACGTTATTGTTATCGCAGGATGCAAATGCGGAAAAGGTTGAGAAGGTGCGCTATGAGTGTAAAACACGCGAGGCAAGCAAAGAACGCGAGGCAAGCAAAGCAGGCAAAGCAAGCAAAGCAAATAAAACAAGCGATGCAAGCGAAGCAAATGAAGCAAGCGATGCAAGCAAAACAAGCGAAGCAAGCAAAGCAAGCGATGCAAGCGATGCAAGCGAAGCAAGCAAAAAACGCGAAACAAGCGAAGGTATGGCGGCACTACAAGAAGCAGCTCGCCGTGGTTGCGCTCGTGCTTGCCCTTGCCGCAGGCAGCGGCGGCACGCTCATGCTCTTGACGGATACGACGTCGACGGCAACGAACATCATGACTGCGGGCAATGTGAAGATCAGCCTGCATGAGATCGTGGATGTGGTGGATGCTGATGGCAAAAAGGCTCAGGGCGAAACAATCAACGTGGACGATGACCGGGATGTCACGATGGGCATCATCGTGCCGGGGCAATCGGTTGCCAAGCAACCCTTTGTCAAGAATACGGGAAACACGGATGCCTATGTTGCCATAGAGCTGATATTCCAGACGGGTGGCGCTGTTGCGACCGAGGCAGGCGGCAAAGACACCGATACGAAGGCGCTGTATGAGGATTTCTTTAAGGGAATTAAGCTAACCAATGGAACCGAGTATTGGCGGTATGGGGACGATGACTGGATTGTTGCCGCTTCAGAAACGCAAGGGTACGATGAATATCATCAAGTATATTTCTATCGCAGCGGAAGCAGTCTCAATAAATTATCCGTAAATACCACGACATCCGGTTTTATTGACAGTATCACGATTCCTGACTGGGGCAATGAAATCAATGACATCCCCTTCAAGCTCGCGGTAAAAGCCTACGCGATTCAGGCGGATTATGTATCCCCGGGGGGCAATGTGTCAAAGTGGCAGGAGTTTTTCGCGAAAGAGTTTCCGAATCTGAAAGGCGACGGATCCGCAACCGGACGGACAATCACCTCCTGAACCAAAAGCCCATGCAGGCAAAACGACAGGCAGGCAAACGCGGCAAAGCAAAAATAAACAGGAACAAACTTTTAAGTGCCGGATAGCAAGAAAGAAACCGGACAGGCAAGAAAGAAATATGAAAGCAAACAAGACCGCACAATTGAAA
>JAITMX010000210.1 GCA_031290775.1 Eubacteriales Family XIII. Incertae Sedis bacterium | reverse complement strand
ACGGCGGCGGCGGGCTGTATGTCGGCTATGGCGCGACAGCAAGCATCAGCGGATCGGCCATCGACAGCAATACCGCAAACGGCAACGGCGGCGGGCTGTATGTCTATTACACAGGGACTGCGAATATCAGCGGTTCGCAGATCGGCAAGAATACCGCAAAGGCGAGCGGCGGCGGCCTGTATGGCTACTACGCGACCATAAAAACAGACGGCAATACGGCCATCAGCGGAAATACTGCGGCACTCGACGGCGGCGGCCTGTATGTGTCGGGGGCGGCCGGCTATGCGGCGGCGACATCGATGCAGGGCGCGCGTGTTGAGGGAAACAGCGCCGCGCGGTATGGGGGCGGCATCATGACAATCGGCGCCCCGCTCACCGCAAATGGCGCGCACTTTGAAAAAAACAGCGCTTTGTATGGCGGCGGCTTGGTCGCGTACAGCGCCTCTGTATCGGTAGAGGATACGGACTTTGCCCAAAATGAGGCGGCGGGCGACGGCGGCGCCGTCTACACCGTGTCGCTTGGGGATTTCAAAACGGACCATGTCTCGTTCACGGGCAACGAGGCGGCGCGGAAGTATGTATGGAAGTTGGATGATACCGTGAAAATGGTACATGAGGCGAATATCCTTGACACAACGTATTCCGCCCCCTTCAAACACGCTTACAGCAACGCGGATGTATCCTACCGCCCTACGGAACTGGGGATTGTGTACCACAGCAACCTGGCGTCCGACACGGAGATTACGGTAGGCCCGTATTTTGCCGGCCAGCCTTTTGATTTGAATGACCCGGCAGATTTCACATGGGCCAAAGAGGGCTGTGGGTTCTGCGGATGGGCAATCTCTCCGGGCGATACGCCCGAAAACCTTTATCAAAAACCGGATGAAATGCCCGGCGCGGATTTCCACCTCTACGCGGTATGGCAGGAAGACGCGCTTCCCCCCGCCGAGCCCCCGGCCGAGCCATCGAAACCTCCCGTAGCGCCCCCTGAAGATCCGGAGACGCCCCCTGTGGCGCCGCCCGTCAATCCCCCTGCGCCCCCTGTGACGCCGCCCGTCAATCCCCCGGCGCCCCCTGTGGCGCCTGTGGCGCCGCCCGTGACGCCGCCCCCCGCCAATCCCCCTGCGCCTCCGGCTGCCCCCCCCGCTGCCCCCCCTGCGCCCCCCAAGACGCTCCCGGCCGGACCTGTGGAGAAGGCCGCGCAGACGCCGGAACCTGTGGTGTCTGCCCCTGCGGCGCAGCCGCAAAAAGCACCCGCGCGGGAAACCGCCCTCCCCGCGCCGCCGCCCGCAGCGTTTCTTGAGGACGGGTTTTCCAAAAGCGACGTTGCGATGATCGAGGCCCAGACGGGCAACCCCATTCGTGACCTGCTTGGCGGCAATGTGCCGCTCGGCAATTTCGCAGCGACCGCCGTTTGGAGCCTGCTCAATATGCTGCTTGCAATCGTCTGCGGCGTGGGCTTTGCCTTCCTGATGATCGGCGCTGTCACGAGAAAACTGCGCCGGTCTGCCGCGAAACTCTTGCGGCTTCTCGCGATTGCCATGTCTGCGGCGACCGTCGTCGCTTGGCTCGTGCTGGAGCGGCTCCAAAACCCCATGGTATGGATCGACGCGCATACGCCGCTGATCCTTGCGCTCTTCCTCGTGTTTGCGGCTGCGGCCTGTGTTTTCAACATTCTGAAAGAAAAAGAAAAGCAAAACGAAAGGCATTGAAATTATTCACAAAAAAACCGCAAAAAACACCAAAAGAGATGCGATATCCGTTGAACGCGGCGGCCGCCTGTGTTAATATCAAAGTACACAGTTATCGTCCAAAGCGTTCTGCGGAGGTAAAGACGTATGTCAATGGTTAGTCTGATCGTAGGCCACAAAGGCACCGGCAAAACAAAGATGATGATCGATCTCGCAAACGACCGCGCGAAAGCCAGCAACGGCAGCATCGTGTTTGTGAACAAAAATCAACGTCTTATGTACGACCTTACTCACGAAATCCGCGTTGTCTGCATGGAAGACTATGAGGAGATCACGAACAGCGATGAGTATATCGGGTTTTTGTACGGCATCATCAGCGGCGACCACGATATCGAGGCCATTTTCGTCGACAGCATCCTGAAGCACGCGGACGTAGGCAAGGGCGACATCCCCGAGTTTCTCGCGCGGCTCAAAGTCATCAGCGCACAGCACGGCATCGACTTCATCGTGAGCCTGTCAGCAGACCTCGAAGAGCTCACGGGCGACATCGCGGATTTCAATGTCCTGAAGCCCGAAGGGTGCTGAAGGCAGGGGTCAATTCCCGATGGGGAGTTCCTTGCGGATTTTGATTAGATAATCTATGTCGATTTGCGCATAGACGATGTTTTCCCGTGCGTCCGCCGCCGCGCAGTATTCGCCCCACGGCGTCGCGACGCACGAATGCCCCCACGAGGTGTAGGCAGCCGACAGGTCGCGGGCGGGGGAGCAGGCGGCAAGGTAAATCTGGTTGTCGAGCGCGCGGCTTTTCATGAGGGTGTCCCAATGCGCCGGTCCCGTCGTCATATTGAAGGACGCGGGCAGGAACACGAGATGCGCGCCGGCGTCCGACATTTCCTTGAACATTTCAGGGAAGCGCACGTCAAAGCAGATCGCGAGCCCCATTTTTCCAAAGTCCGTATCGAAGACCGTCGTGCCCGCGCCGGCCGAGAGAAAGTCCGACTCCTTGAAGCGGATGCCCTTTTCGATGTCCACGTCAAACAGATGGGCCTTGCGGTGTTTGGCGATGAGCGCGCCCGAGGGATTGTATACAAGGGAAGTATTGTATATGCGCGCCTTGCCGTTTTCATCTGTCTCTGTTTCCCCCGACTCTGGGATCGATCCGCCGATGAGAAAGATGCCATGCGTGCGGGCGAGATCCGCGAGCAGCTTTGCCGAGGGGCCGTCCATAGGCTCCGCGTACGCGCTGAACCCTTTGCCGTCGTAGGGGCTGTTCCATATCTCGGGCAGGCAGACCACGCGCGCGCCGCCCCGTGCCGCCTCGCCGACGAGCTCGGCCGCGCGCACCATATTTTGCTCCTTGCCGTTTGCGACCATCATCTGGCAAAGCGCGATTTTGTATGTGTTGCTCATTGCGCTATTCATCGTCCACCACCCTTATAAAGATAGTATGCTATACTTCGTCTATGGATACAAACAAAATCTTTGAGGACGCTTTGCGCCTGTGGCGTGCGACGCCCCCTGCGGATATCGATGCCGCGTCCCGCCCTGGGCCGGGTGGCCCGCCCGCGCAGGGCAATCTGCTGCTGCTCGGCGACAATCTTGCCCTTATGGCGGCGCTGGCGGAGCAGGCCGGCGCCGGCATACGCGCGCCGCTCGGCCTCGTCTATATGGACCCGCCGTATTTTACAAACCGCGATCATGAGGCGCGTCTCAAGGTTCGGACGGAAAGCGGGGTGTCCGTCGTAAAGGCGCAGGCATTTTCGGACATATGGACGGCCATGGACGCGGATGGGGGCCGGGCGGGCGCGATGGAAAGCTATCTGGCAATGCTGACGCCGCGCCTCATCGCCGCGCGTGAGCTCCTTGCCGGGGACGGCGCGCTTTGGCTGCACCTCGACCGCCGCGCCGTACACTACGCAAAGGTCATGGCGGACGCGGTCTTTGGCGACGCGGATTGCTTGGTCAACGAGGTGGTCTGGTCATACAAGAGCGGCGGCTCCTCGACAAAACGTTTTGCGAACAAACACGACACATTGCTGTTTTACGCGAAGAACAAAAGGAAATACAAATTTTTCCCGCAGGAGGAGAAGTCATACAACCGGGCGCTGAAACCCTACCGCTTCAAAGGCGTCAAGGAATACCGCGACGACCACGGGTGGTACACGATTGTAAACATGAAAGACGTGTGGGAGATCCCGATGGTCGGGCGGACAGCCGCCGAGCGCACAGGATACGCGACCCAAAAGCCGGAAGCGCTGCTTGAGCGCATCGTGCTCGCCTGCACGGAGGCCGGCGATGCCTGCCTCGACCCTTTCGGCGGCTCGGGGACGCTCGCCGCCGTCTGCGCCCGGCACGGCCGCGGCTGGATTTGCATCGACGAAAACCCGATGGCGCTGAAACTCGCCGCCGCCCGC
>JAITMX010000207.1 GCA_031290775.1 Eubacteriales Family XIII. Incertae Sedis bacterium | reverse complement strand
GCTTCCGCGTTCCATCATCGTCAGCATAATGGATGAGTCGCTGTTCCCGTGCGCGGAGTACCGCTCGGAGTTCAGGCCGCTTGAGGTGAGCCGTCACGAACTGCTGTCGGATCGAATGGCCCTGCTTTATTTTGAAATACGGAAATTGCCGCCGGGCTTTGACGTCAAAAGCGAATTGGAGCTTTTGCTGTCGCTGTTCCGCGCGAAAACGGAAGAAGAGCTGAAACAGCTTGAAGGACTGGAGGTGCCTATCGTGAATCAGGCAATCGAAGCGTACCGCACCATCACGGTGTCGGACGAGTTCAGGGAATTGGAGCGCCTGCGCTCCCTCGCCCGCCACAACGAAGCGTCGGCGCTTGCGAACGCACAGCGCAAGGAACGTGAAAAATGGCAAGGCGTCGTCGCGGGCAAGGATGCGGCGCTTGCGGGCAAGGATGCGGCGCTTGCGGGCAAGGATGCGGCGCTTGCGGGCAAGGATGCGGAAATTGCGCGGCTCCGCGCACTTCTTGGCGAAGATCGGCGATAATACCCTATTTCATTCGTCCGAACCGTTGCCTTTCAGCAATATGCAGTCCGTGAGGTCTTTTTTGATGGAAAACCGGCCTTTTTTCGCGTTGTAGCTGACGATCCCCTCCTCCGCGAGGCATCGCAGCTCAACCGACAGCCTTGTCTTGCTCACGCCCATGAAAGCCGCGATCTCGTATTGTTTCAGGTTGACCGTGAAAGCCTGTTCGCCGGTGGTTTCCGATACGATCAGCAGATAGGCGAGCAGCCTGTCGCGGACGCCGTGCATGGACATCATGTGTTTGATTTTTTCGAGGCGGATGGTATCGCTCGTGCTGATGGCAAGCAGGTTGCGGTGAAGCCTGTCCTTGACCGGGGGTCTGATAGCCTCGGGCGGGGCCGCAAACAGTTTGTCATATGACATCCAAAGGACGCGCCCCGGCTCGGTGCCGATGACGGATACCGGGGCAGCGGCGGCGGACGCGGCATATTCAAGGCAGACCATTTCATGCGTTTGATAGAAACGGACGATATGCGGCGGGAGATTGCGCAAGTGGATGTAGCTGACGGCGCTGCCGGAAAGCAGGATGCCAAAGTTTTTGACAATGCCCCCCGCTTTGGCGAGATGCTCGTCTTTCTTGTACTCGGAGAGCCGCACGGCGATGGCCGGCGCGACAGAAGAAACGTCCTCAGCGGCCAAATCCGCAAAGAGGGTGTTGTGTTTCAGCAGCTCTATATCCCGCTCTGAAATTTTCATCCGGTTTCCGCCCATGGGTCAACCCTTCGAATCCTTCGAATTTTCTTCCGCAATTTCTTCTCCACGCCTGCCTGTCTGCCGAGAATGGGTATATAATACCATTGTAGCGGAAGGTTTTTTGCTTGTCAGTTCTATGTAGAACCGCTGCAAAATTTATTTTCCGCAGCAAAGGGTTTTTGATGGATCGGGAGGCGGCCACAATGAAAGAGTCCTTGAAAGTCGATGCGCTTCGGGGCACGGCTCTTTTTCGCGGCTTGGACAATGCTGATATCGCCGCCGCAATCCGCGCGGCAGGCGCGTTTGAAACGGATTACGCAAAAGGCGATATCGTTTGGGACCAAGACAGCGCCGTGCAAAACGCCGCGATAGTGAAGGCGGGCATTTTGCTTTGCATGAGATATGCCGCAAGCGGCCACAACCAGCTGCTCCACGCCTACAGCGCCGGCGCGACCGTCAATGTGGAGGCCGTCGCTTCCAGAAAGGGCATCAGCCCGACCAATGCCGCCATGAGCACGGACGGCACGATCATTTGGATTCCGTACCGGGAGCTTGTGGACGGGCCCGGCCTCCGAAAAGCCGTACAGGCCTCAATCAAGGAAAATGCCGCCTACTACCTTGCCGATGAGGCCATACGCGGCATGAAGAAAAACTGCATCCTCTCACGCCACACCACGCAGGACCGCATCTTGGCGTTTTTCAACAATATGCGGGAGAAAAGCCATGATGACACGTTTGACATCGAAATGGGCCACCCGGAGCTGGCTTCATATCTTTGCGTAGACCGGACGACGCTCACGCAGGCGCTCAATACGATGCGGAAGAACGGGCTGATTGGCTACCGGGGGACGGTGTACACGATACTGCACCCGCTGCCAAAACGCCCGGATGGGATTGGGGAGTTGACGATATAGCGAAAGGTATTTGATTATAGCGCGAAACAATGCAATAATTCCATATATAATAAAGAAAGCGGGAAAAACTTTATGCAAGGATTATTCAAGAAGCTGACCGACAAGTATATTTTTTCCGATGGCCTGCCGCTGTATTTGCGCTTGGCAAATCTGGTTTGCATCCTCGGGGGGTTTGGCGCGGTGGTTGCGCTCGTCATCAAATTGGCGGAGGGGGTGCCGCTTCATTATGCCGCGCTGATCGCGGGCTCCCTCGCCCTCGGCGTTGCGCTCTATCTGTTTTTCACGAAAATCAAACAAAACCGGGTCGGCATCATTTGTTTGATTGTCGCCACGACAGATCTGCTGATCCCCATAACATTTCTATTCGGGGGCGGCATCGAAGGCGCGCTCCCGATTTATTTTTCGCTCGGGATCGTTTTGCATTTTTTGGCTTTTCGCAAGACAGAGCTCACGGTGATGGTATGCATCAATATTGCGGTTTTCATCGGGTGCATTCTTTTCAGCTATTTCCATCCCGAGAGCGTGTTCCATTTGGGATCGCCGCTGATCTACCATTTGGACAACATCCAGGGCGTGCTGATTTGCGGCTTGTTCATCGGCTTCATCAACAAGTTTCAACTGTGGGTTTATGACGAGGAGCGGAAAAAGGCGCAGGAGGCAACGCGCGTGAAAAGCGATTTCCTCTCCAACATGAGCCATGAGATGCGCACGCCGATGAACGCGATCATCGGCATGACCACCATCGGAAAATCGTCAAACGACCCCGAAAAGATGAGGTATAGCCTCGACCAGATTGAAAACGCGTCCAAGTACCTGCTTGGCGTCATAAACGATATTTTGGATATGTCCAAAATCGAGGCAAACAAGCTTG
The DNA here is from genome assembly GCA_031290775.1 of Eubacteriales Family XIII. Incertae Sedis bacterium. GTDB lineage: Bacteria > Bacillota > Clostridia > Peptostreptococcales > Anaerovoracaceae > WRMW01. The sequence continues at coordinate 11,446 of JAITMX010000207.1, read as the reverse complement.
AGCTTTCCACTGTGGACTTCGAATTTGGAAAGCTGATTGAGAAAGTCACAAATGTCATCAGTTTTCGAATGGAAGAAAAGCAACAGGACTTTGCGGTGCGCATCGACCCAAATATTCCGGGCATGCTGCATGGGGACGACCAGCGGTTGGTGCAGGTAATCATCAACCTGCTTTCAAACGCAGTGAAATTCACGCCCGAAAAGGGATCGATCATATTCAGCGCGGAGCTTTTGGGCAAGGAAGATGGCGAGGAGGATGGCGTGTGCCGCATCCGGTTCACCCTGAAGGATACGGGCATCGGCATCAGCGAGCAGCAGCAGGCGCGGCTCTTCACTTCTTTCCAGCAGGCGGACGGCAGCACTTCCCGCAATTTCGGCGGGACCGGTCTGGGGCTTGCAATCTCCAAACGGATTGTCGAGATCATGGGAGGGGACATCGGCGTCGATTCGAAGCTCGGCGAGGGCTCTACTTTCCATTTCACTGTCAGCTTGAAATATTCGGAAAATGGCGCCGAGGCGGACGGGATGGACGGCGCGGGCATGCCGGGCGCGCCGGAAGAAATCTCTTTTGCCGGGCACCGCGTGCTTCTGGCGGAGGACATCGATATCAACCGGGAGATTGTGACGGCGCTGCTTGAGCCGACCGGCCTGCGGGTCGACTATGCGGAAAACGGGGAAATTGCGGTGTCTATGTTCAGCGCAAATCCGGAGAGGTACGAGCTCATCTTCATGGACATCCAAATGCCGAAAATGGACGGCATAGAGGCCACCCGCCGCATCCGGGCGCTGCCCGCGCCCTATGCAAAGACAGTCCCCATCATCGCAATGACCGCCAACGTATTCCGGGAGGATGTAGAAGCCTGCATAGCGGCCGGCATGAACGGGCATATCGGCAAACCCATCGACATAAACGAAATAACAAGCCGGCTGAAAACCATTTTCAGCCAGGGAAGCGCTTGCTGAAATTGACTTTTTATTTCAAACAACCTATCATTATGAATCAAAGGGGCATTGATTGAGCCAATCACGGCAAAACAGCAATGCGCAATAAAGCAAAATTTACTCTCTGCATGGCAATTGCAGGGGAGAGGGGCGGGCAATGTTTAATAATATAAAACTTGGCACCAAGATTTTCGTCTTGGTCACTGCTGTGGCCATTGCATCGTTTTTGGCGATGACGATGATTGTCACCGGGCGAAGCATTGAGATGGCAAAAAACGACGCCTTCGCACTCGCCGACGAGATGGCTGAAAAATACGAAAACGAGATCCGGGCGGAGCTCCAGGGCGCCCGCGTGACGGCAGAAACGCTTGCCACGGTATTTGAGACATTGAAAGACCACGGGCTCACAGACCGCGATATGATGAACGACATCCTCAAAAACGCGCTCGTGCAAAAGGAGTATATCACGGCATTTTGCATCGCATATGCGCCGGACGCGCTTGACGGCAAGGATGCCCTCTTTGCAGGGGTCGGGCCTGCGTACGACACAGACGGGCGCTTCGCGCCCTATTGGAACAAACTCGGCGACAGCATCGATGTCGAGCCGCTGCTCGATATCGACGTGCAGGACTGGTGGATTGTCCCGATGGAAACAAAACAGGAATATATCACGGAGCCCTACCCATTCCATGTGCAGGGCCAGGACGTCATGCTGGCCAGCCTGATCTTCCCGATCCTGCATGACGGGGAGTTCATCGGCCTCATTTCCTCTGACATCGTCCTCGACAAACTCCAGGAAATGGTGTCGGAGACGGAGATTCACAACAAGGACGAAGTCACGGGGATCTTTTCCAACGCCGGCGCCGTGGTGGCGCACCCCGACAAAGAGCGCCTCGGAAAAGATCTTGCGGAGACCGCCATCAGCGCGGACATCGCGGACATAGAGGCAGTGCGGGCCGCCATCGAAAACGGCGAGAGCTACATCTCGGCCGGCGAGGAGACCTACACGGTGTTCATGCCGATCCGGTTCAGCGAAGCCACAAAACCTTGGTCGGTAGCGGTCAGCATCCCGATGGATACGGTATTGGCAAACGCAAACGGCATCCGCAATTACGCCGCGCTCGTTTCCTTCATTTCGATCATCGTGATTGCTTTCCTGCTGTATCTGATCTCGCGCAATGTCACGCGGCCAATCCTTGAGCTCACCGACACGGCGCGAACGCTCGGCGAGGGGAATTTTGACGTCGATGTGCCTGCGGCGCGATCGGGCGACGAGATCGGCATCCTGTCCGGGGCATTCAAGGCAATGGTTGAAAAAATCAACGACCTCGTCCTCAAGCTGCAAAACTACGCGGCGGAGCTTGAGGAAAAAAACGAACATCTTCGCAAACGGGGCGAGGAGCTTGTGATAGCCAAAGAGGAGGCGGAAGCGTCCAACCGCGCCAAGGGTGACTTCCTTTCCAATATGAGCCATGAGATGCGTACGCCGCTGAACGTGATTGTCGGCATGTCGACGATCGGCAAGACAGCAGAAGATGCGGTGAAAAAAGACTACGCGTTTGGCAAGATCGACGGCGCGTCGTCCCACCTGCTCCGTTTGGTGGACGATATCCTCGATATGTCAGAGCTTGAAGATGACAGCATGGAACTCAACTGCGGGGATTTTGAATTTGGCAAGATGATCCGCAAGGCGGAAAGCCTGATCAATTTCCGTGCGGATGAAAAACATCAAAACTTTACAGTGGCGATCGACCCGGCGATACCGGGCAAACTCGTCGGGGACGAAAAGCGCCTGTCCCAAATCATCATGAACCTGCTGTCCAATGCCGTGAAATTCACGCCCGAAGAAGGAAATATCCGGCTTGAAGCGCGGCTCGCGGGCGAAGACGGCGGCCTCTGCAGGGTCCGGTTTGAGGTTTCCGACAACGGCATCGGCATCAGCAAGGAAGACCAAGCCGTGCTGTTCACCTCGTTCCGGCAGGCGGACAACAGCATTTCCCGCAAATACGGCGGCGCCGGCCTGGGATTGGCCATCTCAAAGCGCCTCATTGCGCTGATGGGCGGCGAAGCCGACCTGAAATCCGAGCTCGGGAAAGGCTCCTCCTTTGCCTTTGAGGCGCCCCTCGCCCGCGCAGGGGACGGAACAAAAGAAACAGTGTTTCCCGGCCGCCATGTACTGATTGCCGAGGATGTCGACATCAACCGCGAGATTGTGCTCGCCCTGCTCGAACCGACCGGGATGATCGTCGACTGCGCGGAAAACGGCGCGGAAGCGCTGCGGATGTTCACGCAAAACGAGGGCCGCTATGACATCATATTCATGGATGTGCAGATGCCCGAAATGGACGGGCTCACAGCGACGCGGCTCATCCGCGCGTCGGGCGCACCAAACGCGGAAACGATCCCCATCATCGCAATGACCGCCAATGTCTACAAAGAAGATGTCGACAACTGCCTCGCGGCGGGCATGGACGGCCACATCGGCAAGCCCGTGGACATGGACGCAGTGCTGGAAAAACTGCGCGCATACCTGGCAAAATGAGGGAGGTGCAGACAGGCGCTACCCTGCGTCGCGGCCCCTCCAAAACACAACCTTGTTGCGTTTGCGTTTGGCGATGTACAGCGCATGGTCTGCATTGTCGATGATTTTCTCAAAATCGACTTCCGGCTCCCGCTCCGCCACGCCGATGCTGATTGTGATGCGCAAATCCTTGTCGCCGTACGGGATTGTCGCTGTTGCGATATTTTGGCGGATACGCTCCGCGAGCTGCACCACCTCCGCCTGTATCGCGTCCGTGATCAAGACGACAAACTCCTCGCCTCCGTAACGCCCGACGATATCATGGCCGCGCAACGTCTTGCGGATCATGGCAGCACAGGATCTGAGCACTTCGTCGCCGGCCATGTGGCCGTGCGTATCGTTGACCCTTTTGAAATGGTCCAAATCGAGCATGAGCACATAATAGGATTCGTTCATGCGCTCTGCCTTGCCGATGGCGGGCTGGGCGAGCTCCATGAAATGCCGGCGGTTGTTCAGGCCGGTCAGCGGGTCGCGGTAAGCATATTCTTCGAGCTGCTTCACCATGACAGTCGTCGTCGTGACGTCGCGGATAAGAAAGGCCCAGGCCGTACGGACTCTGGCGAGCGTGGTCTGCACCATGCTGATCTCCGCGATGAAGTACCGCAGGCCCGATGCGTTTTCGCCGGGCGCTTCGTACTCGATGCTGCATCCCTCCCCCTCGCAAACCTCGCCTTTCAGTATCTCAGGCCAGCCCGGCATCTCGTCGATCGGTTCCCCGACAAGCAGCGCGCGAAGCGGCGGAAACATGACTTTTGCCGAGTTGTTTGACGTGACATACTTGTGCTGCGCGTCGACAAGGATATAGGCGTCGGACATCAGGTCGATCGCGCGCGCGCGCGCAACGCCCTTGACCTCGACGATGTCGTAGCGGATGATGCCGTAAAAAAGCAGGGCGCTCATCAGCAGGAGCGAATGGGGCGTCAAATAAATATGATACAGGAGATTGCCTGTGATGCGCAGCAAGTAATACGCGACTTCCGATACAAACGGGATCAGTACGATGGCCGCGATGAACACAAGGCCTTTTCGCTGTTCCCGCCCCCATGTCTTGATCCTGTAAAGAATGAAAACCATGCATACAACAAGCAGTGCGGCGGGCACAATGTGCATGATGGAATATCCGGGCGCCGGCACAAAGTCGAGCAAGTGCCCGTTTTCGGTACTGAGCCAGTATTCCTTGTACAGCCAATGCGTTTTGTCCGTCGTCCACATCACGACGATGCAGAAAACCCCAAGCGCAAGCAAAGGGACGCGCACAAGCCATCTGTGGATTTTGATTTCGCAGAAATCGGCGACGAAAAAGAGCGCGAACGGCCCCACGAGCTGCGATCCGATATAGAGCACGCGCGACGCCGTGAACGCGCCGCCGACATCGCTGCTGATCAGCTCAAGCAAATGCCCGATCAAAAAGACGATGATCGCCATCATCATGAGCATAAACCAGTTTTTCTTTTTGCTCTCCGCCTTGAACAGCGTCAGGGCGCTGACAAACACGGCAACCGCAATGGCAACAATGGCAATGGCGATCAATACTGTATCCGTCATGGCATCATTTGCAGCAGCCGCTCGACCGCCATGCGAAGCTCCGGGAGCGACCCGTTGTTTTCGATCACGGCATCGGCGCGCGCGCGCTTTTCCCCTTCGGGCATCTGGTGCCGCATGCGGGCGCGTATATCCGCTTCGCCCACGCCGTCACGCGCCATCGCGCGGCTGAGGCGCAGCGGCTCATCCGCAGTCACAAGCCAGACTTCATCGGCCATCCGGTCAGCTTCCGCCTCATACAGCAGCGGCACTGAAAGAAAGACCGGCTTGCCCGACTCTTTCGCCCCCTCCGCCTTTTCCGCAAAGCGCGACGCGAGGCTCTCCATCCGCTCCTTGATATCGCCGTGAAAAATATCGTTGACGGCCGCAGTCGCGGCGGGGTCGCCGAACATGAGTTTTGCAAGCGCCGGCCTGTCGAGATTCCCGTCTTCAAGAAATACCCCGTCCCCAAACTCGACGCGAAGCTTTTGCATAGCGGGCTCACCGGGCCGGGCCGCCTCGCGCGCAACCTCATCCGCATCGATGACCGTGCAGCCTTTTTCCCTCAGCAAGTCCGTGACGGCGCTCTTCCCCGCACCGATCCCGCCCGTGATCGCGATCCTTTTGATTTTTTTCATTTCAATTCGTACCAGTTTGCGCCGGTCTTGACCTCTGCTTCGAGCGGCACCCTGAGCGCCGCAGCGCCCTCCATTTCGCGTTTCAGGATACGCGCAGCCTGCTCCACCTCTCTTTTTTTTACCTGAAGGATCAATTCGTCATGCACCTGCAGGATGAGCGTTGCAGCGAGCCCTTCCTTTTTCAGCGACGCGGCGACGCAGTTCATCGCGATTTTGATGATGTCGGCCGCGCTGCCCTGCACGGGCGAGTTCATCGCGATCCGCTCGCCGAGCTGCCGTACCATATATTGCGAAGCCGAAATCTCCGGGATCGGCCGGCGGCGCCCGAGGATCGTCGTCGCATAGCCCAAGCGCCGGGCTTTCGTGACGCATGAGTCCATGAATTCTTTGACAGCCTTGTGCTTGTTGAAATACTCGGCGATATAGCGCTCTGCGTCCTTGCGCGTGATCGCGAGCTCCTCCGAAAGCCCAAAGCTGCTCATGCCGTAGATGATGCCGAAGTTGACAGCCTTTGCGCCGCTGCGCTGCGCGGGCGTGACATCGCCCTCGTTTTCGACGCCGAACACGCGCGCCGCCGTGCGGCGGTGGATGTCGGCCCCGCTCGTAAAATCCTCTATCAGGAAGGGGTCGCCCGAAAGATGCGCGAGCACACGCAGCTCGATCTGCGAATAGTCGGCGCCCATGAGGACGCAGTCCGCGCATTCGGGCACGAAAGCCCTGCGCAGCTGTCTGCCGGGCTCTTTGCGGATCGGGATGTTTTGCAGATTGGGGTCGGCGCATGAGAGCCGCCCGGTCGCCGTCACCGTCTGCAGCAGATGGGCGCGGATCTTGCCGTCTTTTGCGACAAAGGCCGGCAGGCCGTCGATATAAGTCCCCTTCAGCTTTACAATCATGCGGTATTCAAGCACCTGCCCCACAATCGGATAATCGTCCTTCAGCTTGCTTAGGATATCCACGCCCGTCGAATAGGCGCTTTTGTTTTTCTTGCCGCCGGGCAAGCCGAGCTTTTCGAACAGGATCACGCCAAGCTGCTTGGGGCTGTTGATATTGAAGGCCTCGCCGGCAGCCTCTGTGATAGAGCGCGTGAGCTCGTCTATCCGCACATCGATCGCGGCGGCGATTTCGTCCATCACGGTTCCATCATACGCAAAACCGTTGGCCTCGGTCTCGGCAAGCGTTTCCGCCAGCGGCATTTCGACCTCGTCAAAGAGTTTCGCCATGCCCGCATCCTCAAGCCGCTGCCGGAGGACAGGCAGCAGGGCAAGCGCGGCCACGCAAAAATCGCGGCCGTACCCCGCAATATCGCCGGAGTCGAAAGCCAGGATGTTTTGCGAAAAATCGGGGACCTCGCGTATCGTGAAGCCGCCATGGACTTGGGCAAGCCAAGCAAAAGAAGGCTCCGGCCCTCCGGGCGCGATCAGGTAGCCGGCGACGCCCATATCAAAGACCGCTTTCAGGCGAATGGCATCTGCCTCAGGCAATTTTCCCGCAAGTGCGAGTATGCGCCTGAGCCGGTACAAATCGTCTTTGAGGCAAAATCCCACAAGGCCAAGCGGCAGCGAAACCAGCATCTCGGCCGCCGCAAGCAAAAGCGCTTCGTCATCCCGCGTCATGACGCAAAAATACTCCCCATTTACCATAATATATATTGCGTAAACCTGAGGCGCTTCCACATGGTCATAATCGCCGAGCGTATGCAGCACAATCTCCTCCACGCGCGCAAGCCTGCCTTTCAGCATGGCAAGCGCTGCAACGCTGTCGATCCTTGTGATTTCAACGTTTCCTGGCTCAAACGCAAGTATGGCGGACGCACCGGGCTGCGTGGAAAGCCCGTCATTGCGAGGAGCGCAGCGACGCCCAAGGATGTTCTTGCCATCACCGGCGGCGTGATTGGTGGAAAGCCCGTCATTGCGAGGAGCGCAGCGACGCGGCAATCCAAGAACGTCCGATTTGCAAGACGGCTTTGCGGATTGCTCCGCTTCGCTTGCAAAGACGGCGGTGTTTTTACACAGCTTGCCGTTTTCTCCGCCGTCAAACGCCGGAAGCTTTTTCAAAAAACTGCGAAATTCCAGCTCTGTATACAGCTCCCTGAGCCGGGGCAGATCCCATTCCCGCACACGCATCGCTTCAAAATCGGTCTCGATCGGCACATTTGTCACGATCGTCGCGAGCCGTTTGCTCATAAACGCCGTCATCTCGTTGTCTTCGATGATGCCGCGCAGCCGCTCGGGAGCCACTTTGTCAAGATTCCGGACGATGTTTTCGATGCTGCCAAATTGCTGCACGAGCTTCGCCGCCGTCTTTTCGCCGACGCCCGGAAGCCCGGGTATATTGTCCGAGGCATCGCCCATCAGCCCTTTGTAGTCCACAAACAGCTCGGGCCCAAATCCGTATTTTTCAAGCATCGACGCGGGCGTGTTCAGCTCAAACTCGCTGACGCCCTTCTTGGTGATCAGCACTGACGTCCGGTCGCTGACCAATTGCAGCTCGTCGCGGTCACCGGTGATGACCAAGGGCCGCATCCCTGCCGCTTCCGCTCGTTTCGCGACCGTGCCGATGAGGTCGTCGGCCTCAAAGCCGTCCATCTCAAGGATCGTGATATGCATGGCGGCGAGGATGTCTTTCAGATACGGGAGCTGCATAGAAAGCTCGTCCGGCGTCTTCGCCCGGCCAGCCTTGTACGCGTCATACTCCAAATGCCGGAATGTCGGCGCTTTGCGGTCAAAAGCGATCGTGATATAGTCCGGTTTTGCGTCATCAAGCGCTTTCGACAGCATATTCAAAAATCCGAAGATCGCGTGCGTGTATACGCCCCGGCTCGTGATCATGGGATTTCGGATTGCGAAAAACGCCCGGAACACCAAACTGTTTCCATCAATGATTGCGATTTTTTCGCCCTGGTTCGTTTCGCCCATTCGATCTCCCTATCGTTCCCCGCGCTGTGGTACAATCTGTCTGTGCATTCAAAATGCAACAACCCGCGATGGCGCCGGCAATCCGAAAGCACTGCATTGGTCGCGCAGCCTGATATCAGTATAACATAACAAGGAGAAACTCTTTTGGCAAAAAACCATTTTGATCAGCATATGCACTCGGCGTTTTCATATGACGCGGAACCGCAAAACACGATCGGCCATGTGATTGAAACCGCAATCGCAAAAGGGCTCGCCGGCATTGCCGTGACCGACCATCTCGATCCGCTCTGGCCGGACGAGGCAGCGCCTTCGACCCTCGACGTACCCGCCTATGAGGCCGCGCTGACCGCAGCCGAAAATGCCTACGGGGACCGAATCCGTTTTGCGAAAGGCATCGAACTCGGCTTTATACCCGGTGAAGCCCTCCGTATCTGCGAAGATGCCGTAAGCGGCTACCCCTACGATTTTGTCATCGGCTCCGTCCACAGCTCGGCCGAAACGCCGATAGACCTACCGCCCTTTCACGAGGGCCGCGCGGTCAAAGACATCGTGGACGAGTATTATACGATACTGCTTGACAGCATCCGGCATTACAAAAACTACGACGTCATCGGGCATATCAACGGAATCGACCGCTATACGGACGGCTTTGCGCCCAAGAAAGCCTATATGCCCTATATCGACGAGATCCTGCGGGCCGTCATAAAAGACGGCAAAGGCATCGAAATCAATACCTCGGCGTTTCGCTACGGCATCGGCAGCCGCGGCACGCCGACGCAGCCCATTCTCGGCCGCTACAAAGAGCTTGGCGGCGAAATCGTCACAATCGGCTCAGACGCGCACCGGGCCGCAGACATCGGCGCTTTCCTGGAAAAAGGCGAGGAAATGCTCCTCGCTGCGGGCTTTCGGCATATCGCCGTCTATCAAAACAGGCAGCCTGAGTTTGTCAAACTCTGACCGCCCTGCCTGCATAGGCAGATCGGCTCATCCAAACATCTTCTCCATCAATTTCATAAACTTGCCTTTTTTCGCGTAGCTGTCGTGGCCGATCTTTTCGGCCATTTCCTTGATGGCTTTTTTCTGTTCGCCGCTCAATTTGGTCGGCACTTCGAGTACCATATGCACGAGCAGATCGCCGTATTTGCCGCTGCGCAACGACCTGACGCCCTTCCCTTTCAAGCGGAAGGCTGTATCGGGCTGTGTGCCGGGCGGCACTTTGTAGCTGACCTTTTCGCTCAGCGTCGGCACGGTGATCGTCGTACCCAGCGCCGCCTGGTCGAAGGTGATGGGCATATCGATATGAAGGTCGTAGCCGGCGCGCGTGAAGAGTTCATGCGCCTCGACCTGCAGGACGATGAAGAGATCGCCGGCAGGCCCGCCGTTTGCGCCGGGCTCGCCCTGCCCGCGCAGCGGTATGATGCTGTCGCTGTCAACGCCTGCCGGGATATCGACATTGATGGTGTATTCTTTGATGACCTTGCCGGCGCCGCCACACTCTGGGCACGGCGTATCAATGATTTCGCCCTTGCCGCGGCAGGCCCCGCACTGCCCGATATTTGTGAAAGAGCCGAAAGGCGTGTTTTGCTGTGTCTGCACCTGCCCTGTGCCGCGGCAGGTCTCGCACGTATGCTTTGCGGTGCCGTCTTTGGCGCCTGTGCCGCCGCAGGATAGGCAGTCGGACTGGCGCTTGAGGCGGATCTTTTTCTTGGCGCCAAAAGCGGCTTCTTTGAATGTGATCCGCATCCCCTGCTGCAGGTCGCGGCCCTTGCGCGGGGCATTTTTGCGGCGCTGCGAGCTGCTCCCGCCGCCAAACATCCCGCCAAAGAGGTCGCCGAACAGATCGCCGAAGTCGGCTGACGAATAGGAAGCGCCGCCGCCAAAACCCGAAAACCCGCCGCCCGCGCCAAAACCGGCGTTGGGATCAACACCGGCATGGCCAAACTTGTCGTAGCGGTCTTTCTTTTCTTTGTCCGAAAGGATGCCGTAAGCCTCGTTGACTTCCTTGAACTTTTCCTCGGCTGCCTTGTCCCCGGGGTTTTTGTCGGGATGGAACTCCATCGCCTTCTTTCGAAAAGCTTTTTTGATTTCATCCTCGGTTGCGCCTTTTTTCAGGCCGAGCACCTCATAAAAATCTCTTTTGTCTGCCATTGAGCCTTCCTTCGCGAACTGCTGCCTTGCCGCCGCGTGAACCTACGGTATCTGCCCTGTCTACTGCCCCTGCTTCTCTTCTTCGTCGTCAACGACTTCGAAGTCGGCATCCACGATGTTTTCGTCCGCTGCGGCGCCCTGGCCCTGGTCCGCACCCTGTGCGCCGGGGCCGAAGCCGTCCGCGCCGGGAGCCCCGCCGAAAGCGTCCGCGCCGGGCATGGGGCCCGCGCCTCCCTGCGACTGCTGCTGGTAGAGCTTTGCGGAAAGCTGATGGAACTCTTTTTCGAGCGCGTCTTTCTTTGCCTTGATGCCGTCGATGTTGCCGGCGTTCAGCGAAGCCTGCAGCTCGTCCTTGAGCCCGCCGATCCGCGCCTTGTCGTCTTCGGAAACGCTTTCGCCGAGGTCTTTCAAAACCTTTTCGGTCTCGTAGATCATGTGTTCCGCATCGTTTTTGATGTCGATTTCTTCCTTGCGCCGCTTGTCTTCATCGGCAAACTGCTCCGCCTCCTTGACCTTCGCGCTGATCTCGCCCTCGGAGAGCTTGTTTGACGATGTGATCGTGATGCTCTGCTCCTTGCCCGTGCCGAGGTCTTTTGCGCTGACATTCACGATGCCGTTGGCGTCGATGTCAAAGGTGACCTCGATTTGCGGCACGCCGCGCGGCGCGGGCGGGATGCCCGTGAGCTGAAACTTTCCGAGCGT
>JAITMX010000182.1 GCA_031290775.1 Eubacteriales Family XIII. Incertae Sedis bacterium | reverse complement strand
CTGGCAGAGGTACAGGAGCTTCAGCTCCGTCGTACCTCGCACACCTCCGCTGTCCGTTTTCACATTGCCGCTGAAGCGGCGTGAAAAAGGCAACGAGGACGACAGCGCTTTAGCGCGTGGTCGTCTACCGTGTCCGTTTTTCCATTACACGCTGAAGCGTGTGGAAAAAAGGCAAGCTACGGATAGTCGTCTACCGTGTCGGTTTTTCCGTTACCCGCTGAAGCGGGTGGAAAAAATGCGCAATTCACAGGCAAAAAACGCAGCAATACTGGTGGTATTGTGAGGCTTTTTGCCGAAGAAGTGCGGCAATATACGCAGCAAAGGCGTGCGCCTCGAATTAATCAGCGTTTCCTTAGCATCAGATACGCGCAAGCAGTATTGGGGCTGGTATAGCTGAAATTCTGCCCCGGCTTGAGATAGCCCTGCGCCGTGGCCCCGTATATGTCAGTCACGGACACCTGCACCACATTTGCGCCCGTGCCAAACGCCAAGCGCGGGCATACGTCTTCCGCCCGCCACGTCGCCTTGCCCGCCGCGGCATTTTTCGCGTGGACAAGCGGCGCCGCAGCCGAGCGTCAGCGTGCGCGTGTCGTACTCGGCGCCGGCATAGGCATCGTCAGCCGCAAACGCCGCCGGCGGCGAAATGAAAAATGCGCCTGTCAGCAAAACGGCGGCGGCAAAGAGCATGAGGATTTTTTGATCGCAAAGCGTATGAAAATGGAACAAATTGCAAGTATAAAATTTTTAGCAAAATCAGAAGGTTTTCGACTCGATTTAATCCGGGTTTCCACGCCATCTGCATAGCCCGGCCCCATATTGCGCCGGTGGGCTCATTCCGTCAATTTTGCGGCGTTCAATACAATATAAATGCCGCCCCCTGCCGAGGGGGCGGCGCCATCCGCGTTATCGTTGGCGCTATCCGCAGCTATCCGCGTTTGATGATGAGCGCGGTGCCCTGCCCGCCGCCGATGCACAGCGTCGCGAGGCCTGTCTTGGCGCCCCGGTGGATCATTGCGTAGAGCAGCGTCACAAAGATACGGCCGCCCGAAGCCCCGATCGGATGGCCCAGCGCGATCGCGCCGCCGTTGACGTTGGTCTTTTCCGGATCGAAACCGATGTCGTTGCAGACGGCCAAAGCCTGTGCCGCAAACGCCTCGTTGGCTTCGACGAGGTCGAGGTCGCCTACCGTCAGGCCCGCCCTGTCGAGCGCGCGCCGCGAAGCCGGGATGGGGCCGATGCCCATGATGGCGGGCTCCACGCCCGCCGATGCGTAGGACACGACCGTCGCGAGGATGTCGAGCCCGTGCTTGTCCGCGTATTCCTTTGAAGTGACGATAATCGCTGCCGCGCCGTCGTTGAGGCCCGATGCGTTTGCCGCCGTCACGACGCCGCCATCCGGCTTGAACGCGGGGCGCAGCTTCGCGATGCTCTCGGCCGTCGTGCCGGGCGTGAAATGCTCGTCCGTGTCAAAAATCTTGGGGTCGCCTTTGCGCTGCGGGATTTCGACCGGGACAATCTCGTCTTTGAAGCGCCCCTCCTTGACCGCCGCCTCGGCCCGCTGCTGCGAACGCGCCGAAAACTCGTCAAGCTGCAGCCTTGTCAGGCCCCATTGCTCGGCGACGTTTTCCGCCGTGACGCCCATATGGTAATTGTTGAAAGCATCCATCAAGCCGTCGTTGACCATCATGTCGACGAGCTGCGTGTTGTTCATGCGCGCGCCCCATCTGGCTTTCGGAAAGGAATAGCCCGTCGCGCTCATATTTTCAAAACCGCCCGCTACGACAACATCCGCGTCTTCAGCCTTGATGATCTGCGCCGCGAGGCTGATCGAGCGCAGGCCCGACCCGCAGACTTTGTTGATGGTAAGCGCCGGCGCCTCTTTCGGGATGCCCGCCAAAATGGCCGCCTGCCGGGCGACGTTTTGGCCGAGCCCGCCCTGAAGCACGCAGCCGAGGATGACCTCGTCGACATGCGCGGGATCGACGCCCGCCCTGTTCAGCGCCTCTTTCACGGCGATGGCCCCAAGCTCTACCGCCGGGATGTCTTTCAGCGAGCCGCCAAATTTTCCAACCGGTGTCCGCACCGCGCCAACGATTACTGCTTCTCTCATTTCTCACTCCTCTCGAACGCATGATACTTTCAGGAAGCATCACATTGGGTTTGCGCCCGAAAACGCGGGCAATTTTCTTGTATAATATTGATAGTACGACGTTTTATAGATTTTTTCAATGTATTTTCCGCGAAGAAAAATAACTTTTGTTTGATTTCACTATGAAACGGCACAATGCCAAAAACCTTTGTAATATTTCACAACGCAAACCGCCGTATTCGTGCCTGTTTCCGTGCCTGTTTATGCCTGTTTCAGCAATACCGTATATTTCTCGATCAGTTTGCAGGGGTTGTAAGACAGCTTCGCCTTGCGCAAGCCGGGAATCCCCATATCCTCCTCGCGGTTGATGAGCTTCACATTGCACGCCATGGCTTTGCAAAACTCGTTGTTGATGGCTTGGTACAGTCCGCGGTACTCCGTGTTGGCTTTTTCGACGTGCACGGTCACCGTCTTGCGGCCGAGCCGCCCGCCGATGCTGAGCGCGCCTATCTTCCCGTCGATGCGGATGACGCCCGTCAGATAGCCCACCGTGTCGAGATTGGCAAAAACGTCCTGCATCGCCCGCTCCTCAAATTCGAGCAGTTCGCGCTCGTGGGGGTCCTGCAGGTCTTTGCGCTCGTTGAAAGCGCGGATGAAATCCATCGCCTCGTCCGCCATATCCGTCGTCATCTCGCCATACGCATATTCGTAGTGGCTGAGAAAATAATTGAGATGGTTTTTCTTGCCGTGGAACGCGCGCCCTTTGAGCTCGATCAACTCTTTTGTGTCGTAAACATAATCGAAATTGGCGCGGTCCGCCTCAAAGGCAAGCTCGCCCGGCATCGCCTTTTCGAGGATGTCGAGCATATGAAAGGGGACAAGCATCATGCTGAAAGGCTTGCCCACCGCCTCAAAACGCGTTTTCGCTTCGAGGATGGCGCACCGCAGGCTTTCCGGCTCATATTCGCCCGTTTTGGTGAGCGGCGGAAACATAAAAGGGTCGCCCATCTCGGGGTCGAGGTTGTCCGCGCCCGAGATGCAGAGATAGCCGCCGATGATTTCCCAACTGAACCGGTTGATCTCTTTCCACATAAAAAGCGACGTGTAGCTGAGCCCCGATGTCTTGTAATCAAAACCGTTCAGATAGCTTTCAAGCAATTCACGGTCTTCCAGCGTGATTCTGCCGTTAAAAACATACATCTCTTTCGCCTTTCACTTTGCCTTTCACTTCGCCTTTCACTTTGCCCTTCCCTTCGCCTTTCGCCCCTGTCAATCTTTTATATTGACGCCCGCCCACTCGGCGCGCACGGCCCCGATCAAATCAAAATTTGTGAGATCGAAGCGCAGCGGCGTGATCGTCGCGTAGCCGAGCCCGTTCGCGATGATGTCGCTCTCGTCCGCCTCCGCCTCGCCGATGACCAGCGGCGCGCCCGAATAATGATAGCCGACCCGGCCCGCCTCGTCCTTGCGCTCCTCAAACCATTCGTCGTAGGCACGGTATGAGAGCGGGCAGACCTTGATGCCTTTGATCGCGCCTGCCGGCAGGTCTGGAATGTTCACATTGAGGATGGTGTGCTCGTCATTGATATACCCGATGCCGAGCGCCCGCGGGTCTTTGGGCCGTTTTGAAAACATCTCCGAGCGCGCGAGCCGAAGAGCCAATTTCATCGCGGCTTCAAAATGCTCCGGCGTCCGGTGGAAGGACAGGTTTGAGCTGATCGACAGCGCGGCGGCGGGAAGGCCGCAGAGAGCGCCTTCGACGGCCGCCGACACGGTGCCCGAGTACAGCGTGTCAGTGCCGAGGTTCATGCCGTGGTTGAAGCCCGAAAAGACCATGTCCATTTCGATGCCGCGGTCTCTGTAAACTTCGATTCCGATCTTCACGCAGTCAGCCGGGGAGCCTTCCATGGCGATTGCCGCTTTTGCCCCGGCAAAAGGCACGTCTTCGATATAGACGAGGCGCCCGATCGTGATGCCGTGCCCGCTCGCGCTCTGCTGCTTGTGCGGCGAGCAGACATAAACATCCCCGGCGTCCGCAAGCGCTTCGGCGAGTTTGTGGATGCCGGCGGCGTCTATGCCATCGTCGTTGACGACAAGGATGTTCACGCTTCTTCCCGCTCCGCCGCGGCTTCCGCTTCTTTTTCGGATTGCGCTTTTTCCGCGGCGTCCGTGTTGACGCCCGCAACCCTCGTGACGGGCAGCACAAAACTGATGCCCGCGCCCGCTTTCGTGAGCCCCGCTTTGTCAACGATCGCCGTGACAATCTCGCGCGCCGCCGCGCTTTTCACCATCGTCAGCACGATCTCCTTTTCGGGCTCGATTGAAAAGTTCAAAAACCGCTCGGTCTCGTGTATGCCGCTGCCGCGCGCGTAACGCACGGTGCCGCCGCGCGCGCCCGCTTCTTTCGCGGCCGCGATCACGATGTCCGCGTAGCCCTTGCTCACGATCGTCACGATCAGGCTGACTGCTGTTTCATTTGGTTCTGTCATTGCTTCGCCTCCTTGGCGCCCTGCGGCTGCCTGGGCCGCCCATGCTTTTGCCGGATTGAAATCTGCCGCCGCCGTTCATCCCGGGCCCGGGCCCGAAATATACTCCAGCACGAGCGGGCCGCTCACGCCGGAAATCGGGATGAGGGCCGCAACTGCGCGCCCCTTGTCGCCGGTGCCGCTGTACGAACTGTATTCGATAAACGCCATCGCGCGGTCTGCCTTGCTGTCCGCGACGACGGAAAGGATCACGTCAAGCTCATCGTCCTGCAAGCCGAGATAGTCGGTAATCGAAAGACCGCCCATGCTCTCGCCGACCGTCGCCATATTGTAGGTCACGCCAAGCTCGCGCAAGCCCTCTATGATTTTGTCGCGATGGCCGCGATGCGTGATCGTCAGCATCAGATTGATGCGCTCAAAATCTTTCACCGTTTAATCCTCCTCCTCATACTCTTCATCATCGTCGTCGTCGCCATCGTCGCCGGGCGCCGAAGCCGGCGGCGCGGCGGCGATTCGGCCGAAGTCGATGTAATCGTTGTCTTCCTCGATGCGGCGGACGAGCCGGTCGCTGATGACTTCCTCCGCCCACTCGGGGCTCGCCGCGTAGTCCATATCCACATCGGCGTCGAAACGGCTCTCCTCGTCGGAATACTCCGCGTCGCCCCAGCGCTCCGTGATTTTCTGCTCTTCGATCCCGTGCGTGATGCTTTCGATGGCTTCGTTTTCCTCAATGGCGGCCGCCGCGATCTTGCGTTTGTATACGAGGCCGACGGCCTGCACGGTAAAGAGCGGCGTCATCGCGACCAAGGCGACGACGCCGAAAGCGTCCATCATCACATTGCCGCCCGCCGCCTCGCAGGCGCCCATTGTGAACGGCAGCAAAAATGTGGCGGTCATGGGGCCGGACGCGACGGCGCCCGAGTCAAACGCGACAGCCGTAAAAATCTTCGGCGAAAAGCGCGTCAGGATGATGGCGAGCGCGTAGCCGGGCACGATGATCCACCAGATCGAAAGGCCTGTGAGCACGCGAATCATCGCAAGGCTGACGGAGATCGCGATGCTGATCGAAAACGCGCGCGTCATGACCTTCTTTTGGATCGCGCCGCCCGTCAGCGCCTCGACCTCTTCGACGAGGACGTGGACCGCCGGCTCCGCGAGCACGATGAAGTAGCCCATCACGGCCCCGAGCGGCACGAGGATCCAATTGTACCCGATGCCGCCGAGCGCCTCGCCGATAAAAACGCCGGCCGGCATAAAACCGACGCTGACGCCCGTGATGAAAATCACGAGGCCGAAGTAGGTATAGACGAGGCCGAAGCCGATTTTGAGAAGCGCGGCGGCCGGCAGGCGCAGCGCCGCAAACTGAAAGATCAAGAACAGCACGATGAGCGGCGCGACGGCAAGCAAAATCTCAAACATATACTCCGGGAGCGCATGGAAAAATTCCCGGAAGAGCCCTTCGACGCTCGTGATCTGCGTGGTGCCCGAGGCTCTCAGATCGGACGCGGAAGGTTCAAAGAAAAACGACAGGATCATCACGGCATAGATGGGGCCGATGCTGCAGATCGCCGCGAGCCCAAAGCTGTCGTCGCGGCTTGCCTTGCTGCCGCGGACCGCCGAGACGCCCACGCCGAGCGCAAGGATGAAGGGAATCGCAAAGGGCCCGGTCGTGACGCCGCCCGCGTCAAACGATACGGCAAAATACTCCTTGGGCACAAAGATGCCGAGGATGATCGCGCCGCTGTAAAAAATCATAAAAATCTTTGCCATGCTCACATTGAACAAAATGCGCAGCATCGCGATTACAAGAAAAACGCCGAGGCCGACGGCGACTGTGACGATCAGCGTATTGGTCGGGATGCTCGGGACCTGCCGCGACAGTATCTGCAAATCAGGCTCCGCGATCGTCACCATCGTGCCCATGAGCAGGGAGCCGACGACGATGAGCCAAACCTTGCGCGAGCGGGACAGGAAGTTGCCGAGGTGCTCGCCGATGGGCATCAT
This sequence comes from Eubacteriales Family XIII. Incertae Sedis bacterium, assembly GCA_031290775.1. Lineage (GTDB taxonomy): Bacteria > Bacillota > Clostridia > Peptostreptococcales > Anaerovoracaceae > WRMW01. The sequence goes on along the minus strand of JAITMX010000182.1, from coordinate 404 downwards.
GGCGAGGTCGGCGCCGAGCGTGAAGACGGCCATGCCGACGACGAGAAAGAGCGAGCCGAGCAGAAACATGCCGCGCACGGCAAAGGGCATCGGGGCAATGGTGAAGTTGAGCACCAATACAATGACAATGATGGGCAGGAGAGAATTGATGGATTCCTTCAGTTTTTCGGAAAGGACATGCTTCATTGGTTTAGTTTATCAGAAGACGGGCGCCGTGACCAGCGCGGGGGGCGCGAAAGGCGGCGCAAAGGGTGTGTGCATGCTTACAGTTCGCACCCTGACCGCCAGCCGTAGAGTGCCACGGTAGACGACCACGGTAGAGTGCCACGCGGCAAAGCCGCTGCACTCCTCGAATGCAACCTTCCATCGATTTGCTTGCGCAAATCGGGATAGGTTGCGAACGC
>JAITMX010000164.1 GCA_031290775.1 Eubacteriales Family XIII. Incertae Sedis bacterium | reverse complement strand
GTAGCCGTCTATCCCGAGCGCGCGCGCCGAGACGGCCAAGCGCGTCGGTTCCAGACAGAACGCCGGGACGAACTCAGGGGGACGGTCCTTTTGGGTCGCGGCGCGACCCAAAAGGACCGTCCCCCTGAGTTCGCCTCCCCCCTCGCCGAGCAGTTCAATGCCGCGGAGCGCCCCGATATCTTCGCGCGCTTTCCCAAGTGCGTCGAGCACGCCGCCGAGCACGGCCTCGCCTTGCGTCGCGATATAGCTGCGCGCCATGTCGAGCGACGCGAGCAGCAGGTACGACGGGCTCGTCGTCTGGATCATGCTGAGGTTGGCGCGGACCTTTTCAAAATCGACGCGGCTATGCGCGCCCCGCCCGAGATGCAGCATCGACGCCTGTGTCAGCGAGCCGGACATCTTGTGCGTGCTCTGGCAAACGATATCCGCGCCGAGCTCAAGCGCCCCTTTCGGCAGGCGCCCGCTGAAATAAACATGGTTGCCGTGCGCCTCGTCCGCGATCAGGACAGCGCCGTATCGGTGCGCGAGCGCGGCGAGCGCCTTGGTGTCGCTCATCACGCCGTGATACGTCGGGCTGACCGTGAAAACCGCCTTCGCGTCCGGATGCCGCTCTATCGCTTGCGCCAGCGTCTCCGGCGCAAGCCCGGAGACGAGGCCCTTTTCGCGGTCGAGCTCCGGCATCACGTAGACGGGCTCCGCGCCGCTGATGACGAGGCCGTACACCGCCGATTTGTGCGCGTTGCGCGGTATGATGATCTTGTCGCCCTCCCCGCAAACGGCGCACACGGCCGCGATGACGCCGCCCGACGTCCCGTTCACGAGAAAGAAACTGTGCGCCGCGCCGAAAGCGTCCGCGGCGAGTTCCTGCGCCGCTTTGATAGACGACGACACACCGTGAAAGTCGTCGGTCCACCGCACTTCGGAAAGATCCATCTTGAAAATATTTTCACCCGCAAACGCCTTGAACCTCGGGTCTATGCCTGCGCCCATCTTGTGCGACGGGATGAAAAACGGAACCGGGCCCCAGTCCGCAAATTTCAAAACCGCGTCATAAAGCGGCGTTTCATTTTGGTCTAAAAGGTAGCGCCGCGCCATCGCCCGTTATCCTTCGCTCTATTATCCCGCACCTTGTTATCCTTTGCCCCGCTGTCCCTTGCCTTGCCCTGTCTTGCTCCTTGCGCTGCCTTGTCCCCTGTCCCTTGCCCTATTCCGTCCGCACTTTGTTGGCCTCAAGCTGCTCAAGCGCGCGCATGAAGTCATCCGCGCCGACCTTGATCCCATCAAGCCGAAAACCCGCGCCCGCCGCGTTTTGAATGAGCTTTCCCACGTCCGCGCTGCGGCGGAGCGCCACGATGGCGGCCTCCTTCGCGACAAAAACGATATCCGCGCCGGAGCTGCCGAGCAATTTCGGGACGAGGCTTTTCAGTTCAAAGCCGGGCGCCAGCGGCATATTTTTCGTCGCAATCCCAAGGATGCGCAGGCATCCGGCCTCATCGGGGCGTTTGATCTCGATCTTGTAGTCGAAGCGGCCCGAGCGGAGCAGCGCTTCGTCGAGCAGTTCCGGCCGATTTGTCGAGGCAAGCACCGTCACGTTGTCGTAAGATTCCATACCGTCCATGAGCGCGAGCAGCTGGTTGACAAAACGCGAATCCACGCGCGCGCCGTCCGAGTCCGAACGGTGCTGCGCCATCGAGTCGATCTCGTCAAAGAAAATGATTGACGGCTGCAATTCGCGCGCCTCTTCAAAAATATCCCGGAGGTTGGACTCCGACTCGCCGTACCATTTGCTGAGCAGCTCCGGCCCGCTGACCGGGATGAAGTGCGCGTTTGTCTCGTTTGCGATCGCCTTTGCGATGAGCGTTTTGCCCGTGCCGGGTTCCCCGTAAAACAGGATGCCTTTGTGCGGCTCAATCCCGAGATAGCGATACACGTCGGGCCTCTTCAGCGGCAGCTCAACAGTCTCGCGAATCTGCCCGAGGATATCGTCGATGCCGCCGACATCTTCAAATGTTACATTGGGGATAAAACGCGTCCGCTCCTCATCCGCCTCGATCTTGAGCATGCCGTCCGTCAGCTTGGCGGAGCCCCCTCGCCCGCCGCCGCGCGCGCCCACAGTCTTGTGCCGAACGCCGACGGGCTGTTTTTGGATCAAGGCGCCTTCAAAATCTTCCCGGTACTCGACCTCCCAATAGGCGCTGCCCCGCGTGTCGATTTCATCCGGCAGCCCGTCCACAATCGTAAAAGCCTTGTCGAGCGAAAAGAGCGGGCAGAACGCGAGATTTTTCTCATCGGCCTCCTTTTTCAGATAATCCTTGATATATGCCTTGTCGATTTTCCAGAGGCCCTCGCCCGCAAACGCGCCGAAACGATACCAATATTTCATCGCGTAGGATGCCGTCTTGCTCAGATGCCTGTCGAGCTCGTCGAGCAGTTTGCAGCCCCAGCCCTCAAACGAGCCCGAAACACAGCAATAACGCTCCTTGTCGATCGCGCCCTCATAGCCTTTCACGCACTTCACGACATTATTGAATTTCCAAAAAAACTCATGAGGCCGAATCTCCTCGCCGTTCAGCGACACGCTCGTCGCCTTCCAGCCGGAAACGAGGGCATAGAGCTCGTCAAACTCGCGCTTCCTCTCAAACCACTCGGCTGCGGGCAGGCGGATCGTGTTGGCGGAGCCGTCGTCCGCCGCCTCCGTGAAATCCGAAAACCCCGCCGCGAGCTCGATTGCCTGCTTGTATTTGCGCGACGCCGAACGCCCAAACCTGATCAATAACGCTGTGTTTTGCATAATGGCTTCCGCTTCACTTTCTCCGTTTTCTTTTATTATATAATATTTTGCCTTCGGAAGCGCTGATTAATTCAGGTGTGCGGGCCCATCATGCCTCTTTTCCCGATGTTGCATTGGAAGATTACCGTGTTTTTGATTATTTCGATTACGATTTCCGTATGCCATTTCGCATTTCAGCGACAATGTCACTCCACTTTTTTCCATCAGGGCTAACCACATTGTTTTCCGAGAGGGAGACATTTTGCGGGCTTCTTAAATATAAATATGGATATCCGGTTAATTCCGTAACATACCTTTCCCACAATTTTTTGCTGCGCATGATGAGTATTCTCTTTTTTGCCCTAATAGATTCGCGGACAAGTTCAAACGAATACAACTGGGACGGCAATGGGCTGCGCGCCCACACATAATCCGGCGTTGTCTTGGTATGGTATCCAAAAAATTCAATAACGGACAAATTGTTTTCCAAAAAATCCGCATATTTATCAACCGAACCGAAAATCATTTTGTGAATTTCCTGATCTGTCTGCAGAAGCGTTCTTTTTCGCCACCACCTCCCGTGGGAAGTCCCTCCAAACCGATTGTTTATTGAAAACAGCTTCGCGTCCTTTGTTTGCAATAAACATTCGCTGAGTTCTTTTCTGAAGTCGGCATCCATTGACTGCTCTTGATGATCACACTCGCCAAATCCCGGATTTAAACTGAGAAGCAGCAATTTAGATTGCCTTACATTCCCATAGAACGGGTGTGGCGGCAACTCAATATGTAACGGGTTCTGCTTGGCGCGTATGCTTGATTGAAGAGAAAGTATTCTTTCCTTATCGCATTTTGCGACATTTCCGTCTATTTCCATCCAAGGGTTCACCATCTGATTCGCCTCCTCTTATTTTTGCGGAATTGCATTTCTCATCGCCGTCGTTTCGATTTTCCGGTATCCCCAACCACCATTAACACGAATAATAAGACCAACGCAATAGGCAGAAACAATGTAATCAAAATTTTGAAAACCGTGGGTATATTGAATAGGCTTACTATTAGGTTTGTAATTATGGTGAGGACAACAATTGGCAAGACGGTAAAAAACAAATCTCGTTCCGTTCCCCGTGTCGCTATTAGCGCAATGATACTGCCGTAATACAATATAGCCTGAAAGATTGCATACACAATACCGCTCTCTTTCGAATTGCTATTATTCTCTTTTGAAACTGCCCGGTTTGGGTTGTACCGCTCGGCATGGTTTTCATCATACTTTAGATTCAAGCCGTTCGGGTGCAAAGTATTGTATTTTTCAATATAGGACATTTCGTATTCGTTTAAGGCCGCTTCGGTACGCGCCCAACCCAATATCCGGCAAACAAAAGCCGCTTTCCCATAGGCTTCAATCTCTCGTTGCATCATCATGCCTGAACCGAAATAGTTTGGGTCGATATGGGGGTGGTTGCCCCACTTGTGCTGGCCGACGTATTTCTTTCCCGTTATTGTATTTGTCGTCAGATATACATATCCGACATAACCGCTCATTTTGCTTGTTTATTCCTCTTAGTTTATATAAGCGATTGCCGCCCCGGTGCCAAAATTAAGGTCAACTATTCTTTTTTGGAACAGCCCCAGCTCTTTTAATACATCTTCGCTTTTTGAATTTGAAAAAAAGGCAGTTCGGCTATTGCCGCCTCTCACCCAGCCGGCAATTTCATAGGCGGACACAACAAAATTCCCGGCGCCTGCGTTTATTCCTATTACATACTTAATTTTCCTGTTATTGGCTTCGGATGTTTTCCATTCGCCAAGCGTGCGGGATTTCAGATTAGAATCATCCCTTTCGCCAAGCAGATAATACTTGCTTTCGTCCTTGCTGAGATTGAACGCACCTTTTATTTTAACCGCCAAAATCAATTCTGATGTTTGAATGCTTTCAATGGAGATCGGTGAAAAGCCTTCCGTGTTTTCTGAACCCTCAAACCGCATGGCGCTATCACGCCCTTGTCTTTTTACATTCATTTTGCTGTCCTTTCTCCCGCGCGATATCGCCCGCGGCATTGAACCTATGCCAATATGATACTAAATTCAAACGGTTGCAATTTGTCCCAGAGATCGTAATCATCGCTGGACACATCAATATTTATGGTGAAATCATTCAAACTGCCCAATGCCTCGAATGAAAGACAGCCCTCGGTTTCTATCCCCGAATTAAGTTCGGTTTTAACCGTGTCCTCTTCATATGAAATATCCGATTGATCGTACTGCGTACTCCCTTGTTTGATGTATGAACCCCAACCATAAACTTGGATTTTGCCTGACGTGCCATTAAAAATCTTAATGAACACACGGGTTGATTTGTCCGCCAATTCAACTTTTTCCAAAGTGACCGAAATGCCAAATTGCTCCTGCGTTTGATTGACCTCGATGGTATAATTTGCAAGGTTGAAAACGGATGTCTCGGATTTTTCTATGCTTGACACCTCAATAACCGCAGCGGATAGTTCTGCCCCAAAATAGTTTTCGGAGGCATATGCCCCACGAATGATGCCGGTTACAAAAATATTCGATCCGCCAAAAATGTCCGTTGACAATCCCAAGTCTGTTTCGCTAATGATTATAAAATGTTGGTTGTGTTCATCGTCTGCCCAACACTGATACTCATAATCACCTGCCTCCTGATTAATCACGTTGAAAACAACTCCGGGCAAGCGGTCGACCGTACGCCCCTTGAATTTGTCTGCGTCGGACAGCATGCCCGGAATTTCGGCATCTGATAAAGGAGTGGTTTTTTCGGCAATGGCGTTTGTTCCGTTTGCCCCGCCCGTCGACGGCGAACTCCCGCCATCCCCGCCCGAGGACGCGGCGGCAATGATAATGATAATGATTATGACCACGATTACAATCCAGAACCATGGCCTTTTGGCTACCGGCTTCTTTGGATTCGCCGTTCCATAATAATTTTGCTGTGGTATGCCGCCCATCTGTGGGGCAGGGGGCGGCGTTTGGCTTGGCTGTGCAGATTGCGAAGCGCCCGCAGCCCCGCCTGCCATAGACCTGAGAATTTGCGTTTGGACATTCATGTCGTTTTGCGTGATGACCCTTTGCGCCAACAATTGGCGAAGCAATTCAATTTCCGAAAACGGGTCAATCCCGCCATCGTAAGGGTAGTACGGCGTAGCAAGTATTCCAGCCACTTGGTTGGCAAAATCTTTTTTATTGATAGACTTTGTTGCTTTCAATGCAAGCAGCTTTGATATTTCCTGCGCCTTGCTTAGCACTAACATTTTGCACTCCTTCCCGAAACGCCGACCATCCTTGCCCTCATTTTCGGCAAAACACATGGAACAAGCGCATACACAAAAATCCTATGGCGTCCGCAATGGGATTTTGCATTTATGCCATCTTATCAGATAAAGAACAAAATATCTATCTTCGCAGACATATTATTCTACGTTCTTGCTTACACTCTGATTATGAAAATGTCTGCGATGGTAGATTTTGATAAAAATGCAGCGGGTGCGGTCATTCGGCGTTTGCGAAAAGAAAAAGGGCTGTCGCAAGAGGTGCTAAGCAGTTTCGCGGGGCTGGCGAGAAGCCATCTCTCGATGATTGAAACAGGCGGCAAACAGCCCAATTTTGAAACCGTTTGGCGCATTGCGATTGCCTTGGATATTTTGCCTCATGAATTGGTTGAGCTGATTGAAAATAAAGATTGTTGAGGAAGCTGTTTTGCCGGGGGGCTGATCACATCCGTCATATCCGTCAAATCCGTCAAATCCGCGCGAAAAATTTGACCGCGATCTGTGTGCGGTGCTGCAGCCCCGTCTTTTCGAGAATGGCCGAAATGTGGTTGCGCACGGTGCCGTCCGCGAGAAAGAGGCGCTCGGCGATGCGCGTGTTGGACAGCCCTTCGGCGACGAGCGCCGCGACCTCAAGCTCGCGCGGCGTGAGATTCGCGAAAACATCCTCCGGCGGCGCCCCCTTTTGCGGCGCACGTATCATCCCGCGAATGAAGTCGATGACATCGGGCGCAAAGACGGCGCCGCCTTCCGCCACGGCGCGGATCGCGGAAAGGATGCGGTCGGCAGGGCTGTTTTTCAGGATGTAGCCGCGCGCGCCGACCATGAGCGCGTCCGCGATCAGCTCGGGTTCGTCAAATGTCGTCAGCAGCAGCGGCGCGCAAAGCTCCTCCCGTATCATGACGGCGGCGGCCTCGATGCCGTTCATCACGGGCATGCGGATGTCGAGCACCGCGATGTCCGGCTTCGTTTCGCGCGCGAGCCTGACAGCCTCACGGCCATCCGCGCCCGTGCCGGCAATCTCAAACCCTTCCTCTGAGCCGATGATCATCGAAAGCCCCTGTACGATGACGGGGTCGTCGTCTGCGAGAATGATCTTGGTCATATTCTTTCCTTTCATCAGCCTTCCCGGCCTGGGAACGTCATCACGATGTGAAACCCGTCCGGCCCGCGGCGGAAAAAGCAGCGGCCATAGCACAGCGCCGCGCGTTCTTCCATATTTTGCAGCCCGATGCCGTGACGCGTGCCCATGCCGCCCCCGGGCGCTGTCCCTTCGTTTTGCAAATGCCCGGCGCCGCGCCCCCCGCCATCGTCGGCAAATTCGACGCGCAGCAAGCCCTCGCTGTTTTTTACAGAGACCCAAAAATGCTCCGCGTCGGGGGCGTGCTTGAGAACATTCGTCAGCGCTTCGGTCATATTTTCGCAGACGCAGGCCCAGACTGCGGCCTTGATCCGGCTCACGTCGCCGCCTATGTCAAGCCGCGTCCGGATGTGCGGGTGGTCCGCGCCGAAAGCGGCCAGCTCGCTTTCGATGCGCGCGAGGCTGACTGCCGGCCCATCTGACCTCTCTTCGCGAAGCACCTTGCGAATCTCATCGACGCTGTCCCGCAGGTTTTTCGTGACCTTGCGGATCGTTTCCCGCGCCTTTTCGGGCTCCTTGTCCATCACGAGCTGTGCGCCTTCGAGCAGCAGGATACTCCCCGACATGCCGTGCCCGATCTCGTCATGTATGCGCGCCGCGAGCCGGTTGCGTTCCTCGAGGCGCGAGACGCGCTCCGTGCGTTTCGCCATATAGCGCTGGCCATCCAAAAGCTCGCGCAAATCCTCCGCTTGATTCGCCTTTTGTTCGATGGCGCGCTCCGAGCCCTCCCACCTTCCCAAAAGCGCCAAAACATACAGCGAAAACCCAAGCAAAAGCGCGCAGACAATTATAGAGAACCCCAAACCGGCGGCAAAAGCGCCGGAAGCGGCGGCGAACACGGCGCAGACAACCACAGACGCCGCCGCAAGCTGCGGCAAGCGCAGATACAAAACGCCGATGGAAACCGCGGCCATCGCGACAACCGGCAGCGCAAAGCCGCCCACGCGCCATACCGTCAAGGCGCATGCGCAAAAAAAGACCGCGCCCACAAGAATGCCCGGCAAGTGCATCAGGCCCAAAAGCAGCGCCGCGCTGAGCAGCACGATGACTGCGAGGATTGCTACGGCCCCTTGCCCCTCGTCAAAACGCGCCGTCGCGCCGCCATGCGCAAAGCACAGCACGGCGGCGGCGACCTGAACCACATACAGAAAAATCGTCCGCTCCCTCATGTTTTAATTGTAGCATGTTTTGTGTTTCTCTATCATTTATCCCACCTCGCTTGGCAACGGGAATCTGGTGGCAACATTGCAGGCCTTTGCGCCATTATCACAAAATACTCGACTCGATTATATAACAAAACAGGCGCTCGGATTTTGTAATAAACGAAGAATTTGTCCAAAAGCACCCCTTGTTTTTCATTGCAAGTCCTCATAATAGTGCCTGACGTGATATTCAACGCAGCGCCTCACGCTCCTTGGTAGAAGCGCGAAGCAGCCTGCCTGCCATGGGAACCCGCCCTCGCCTTGTCCGAAGGCGCCTGCCAAGGGGCGCGGGCGCCACTTTCAACTCACCGCGCAAGCCCCTTATTGCTCGTAAACCGCGCGCCCGCAAGGATGAAGCACAGCGCGGCCGCCAGCAGGATGATGAAGGCCGGGTTGGACGTGCTGCCCACGCCCGTCTGCCAAGCGGAGACCGCCTCGTAAAACCAATGCTGCGGCGTGACGTACCCGAGCGTCCGGAAAGCCTGCGGCACCCTGTCGAGCGGGAACCACGCGCCGCCGAGCATGGACGAGATCGTCGTGACCGCAGTGATCACGGCGATGATGCCGCCGGAGCCGGACACGGAGATTCCGACGAGGATGCCAAAGGCGATTACGAACAGGGAAAAGGCAAAGAGCAGGCCGGCGGTCGCGCCGAAAGGCACGCCGGGGTCCGCGCCGGACAGCGCATAGAGGATGAGCGACGGGCCGTCGATGAGAAACATCAGCACGATCCCGATGGCGCAGACCGAGGCCACATATTCAAACGAGCTGACACGGCCCGCTTTGATACGGCGGTACGTCCCCTCCATGCGGTCGGTGAACAGCATTGTCGCGATGCAAATCGACATGATGAAACTGAACATCATGAAAAACCCAACCATGATATAGTACCCGTCTTTGTCCGCCGCCGCCTTTGCGAGCGACGCGTCTTTCACGATGGTTTCCACGGGGACTCTTTCCTTTTCCGCGCCTTTCAGCAAAGCCGCAAGCGTTTCGGCGTCCCCGTCTGCCGCAAGCAGGGTGGTTTCAAGCGAGTTCATATAGGACTCAAGATAGCCTCGCGTAAAAGCTTCGTTTGCGTAATCGCCCATAAACGTGAGCCCTATGGGTTTCGGCGTCCCGGAAAGCAGCGCGCCCTCAAAACCGGGCGGCACTTCGATGAGGCCCGAAATGTGTTTTTCGACAAGCTCGCTGTTCATCGCGTCCACATCGTCCGAACGGACGAGCACGATGCCGAGGCCATCCGTCAGGTATCTCGCAAAGTCCCCTGCCACGGCGCCACCGTCCCGGTCGACAAAGCCCAGCTTCATATTGTCCGCCTCCGTGCCGGCGGCGGAAGCGCCCACAGCGCCCATGACGATGAAAGCGACAGCGACCGAAATGGCAAAAGCCATAACCAGCATCCCTTTTGTGCGGGACAGGCCGCCGACGAAAAGCGCGGGGAAATTTCTCAAAACATGACCTCCTTTTTTCTGAACACCAGGCTGCCGATGGCGCAGGACGCGGCCAGTATGGCGGCGCATGCCGCCATGACGAGCAGCAGCTGCCCCGGGCGGCCGAACACGGTCAGGTCAAAGGCCGCGCGCTGCGCGATGCTCATCGGCAGGTATTCGGAAAACCCTTCGATGTGGATATCCTTTGAAAACGAGCCCGACAGGAAGAGCAGGCACCACAGCAGCGCCATGAGCGGCGTGAAGGGATTGACGCGGATGAAAAGCCCAACCAGCATGAAGACAGCCGAAACTGCGGTCCCAAGCAAAATGAAGAAAGCGAAGAGCAGCAGGTTTTCCTGCCATGCCCGCGCATAATGCGCGCCGAGGAAAAGGGCGGACGGCACCATGACGATCAACACCTGCAGGATATTTTGCGGCAAAACGCCGACGACGCTTTCCAAGAAAAGGCGCGCCCGCCCGCGCGGCGAAGCGGTCACGCGGCGAAGCGACCCGTCCTGCCTTGAAAAGTACGTCGACGACGCGCCGCCGATGCCGCCCCCCATAAAGGCGATCATGACAACCATCGTGACCGCGTAATAATCCATCATGCTGCGCGTCACGCCGAGGTCTTTGTCCGCGATCAGGGCGAGACCGTCTTCCCGCAAGCCGGCGGCCGCAAGCCCCTCAAGCCGCTCCGGGGCAAGCGAGGCGATCGCGGCAAAGGACGCGTATTCCCGCGCAAAGCCCTGCGCAATCATCGTGACCGCCCTATTTTTGTAGAGGTCCCCGCCCTCCGCAATCCGGATACGCAGCGGCGACTCAAAGATTATCGCCGCGTCCGCCGCCCCCGAAGCGGCATCCGCGCGCGCCTCCCCGGCATCCCGCGCCTCCGCAAGCGCAATCCCCCCATTCCCGGCGAGGGAGTCCACAAAGGCGCGCGCCGCCTGGGTCTCATACGGCTCCGTCGTCTCTATGCTGTACGCGATGCCGATCGTGCCGACGGGGGTGTCGGGATTGTCCAATTCCGCGAGCATATTGCCGAGCAGGACGACCAAGACGATGGGGAAGATGAGCGAAAAAAACAGCGCCGACTTGTCCCGGACGAAATTCTTCGTATGGCAAGACATCCATTCAAACATCGGTCACGCCCCCCTTCCCGCCCGGCCGCCCGCAGCGGGCGCGGCGCTTTCGCCGTCCGCCGAGAGTTCGCTGCCGGTCAGCGCGAGGAAGGTCGTTTCAAGATTTGGCGCCTCCTCTTCAATCGTGCGGATCGTGACGCCGCGGTCCATGAGGGTTTTCAGGATGGGCGAGATTGACTTCAGGGCGAGATCGACGTCGAGGCCGATCTCCCCTTTTTCCGCGTTGTAGCGCACGCGCTTGACCCCCGCTAGCATACGGATATCCGAAACGGCAATCTCCGCGCATTGCGCCGCCTGCCCGTCAACGCCGATCAGGATGGCCTTCCGGTCCGTCACGTATTCGAGCAGTTCGCGCTCCGTGCCGATGGCGGCGAGGCGCCCTTTGTCGATAATGGCGATGCGGTCGGCGATCGACTGCACCTCCGGCATGTAATGCGAGGTGTAAATAATGGTCGCGCCCCGGTTCCGGAGCGTCCGGATGGAACCGAGTATGTGGTCGCGGCTCCACGCGTCGACGCCGACCGTCGGCTCGTCCATGATGATGAGCTCGGGTTTGTGCGCAATGCCGCAGGCGATGTTGAGCCGGCGCCGCATACCGCCCGACATCTTGCCGGCGCGTTTTTTCCGCTCGTCCGCAAGCCCGACAAATTCCAATGCCTCCTCAACGGCGGCTTTCAGCTTTGCGCCGCGCAGCCCGTAGAGCGAAGCGAAAAGCGCGACGTTTTCCGCCGCCGTCAGGTTTTGGTAGAGCGCGATCTCCTGCGGCACAAGGCCGAGCAGCGCCTTGACCTCAAACTCGTCTTTGGGAAGTTTGAAGCCCGCGATCTCCACCTCGCCGTGGTCAAAATCGAGCAGCGTCGAGATTACGCTCAGCGTTGTCGTCTTGCCGGCGCCGTTGGGCCCGAGAAAACCGAAAATCTCGCCTTTGCCCACCGTGAAGCTCAGGCTGTCCACAGCCGTGAATCCGCCGTATCTCTTCGTGAGCCTGTTTACCGAAACATATCCGTTTGCTTGTTCGCTTGCTTGTTCGCTTGTTCGTTCGTTTGTGCGTTCCATAAAAATAAGCCTCCTGTCGATCCCAATCTATTGATTCCAATGATATCAGACAAAAGGCCCGCCCAAAAGTGACACGCGCCCATATCGCCCATGACAAATGTCACGACAATTATTTCGCGATAATTAATTCCGGACGGCGAGCAGCCCTTTGATTGCAGCCTCGAGGCCGTCTATTGTGAGCGGGTACATCGGGACGCATTTGGCGATGAGCTCGATCGTTTGCGCGCCGCGCGCTTTTTCCCAGCGCGCCTCGGGCATGGGGTTGAGCCATGCGAGCCGCTTGAAATGGCGTTTGAAGCGCGCCAGCCATTCATAGCCCGACAGCTCGTTCGGCGTCCCGAAAAACCCGGCGCCCTCTTTCTGCGTGAGCTCGTATGTCGCCATTGACGCGTCGCCGACAAAAATGACCTTGTAATCCGCGCCAAGATTTTTCAGCGCCTGGTCTGTGTCAAGCCATTCGCCGCGCTTCAGCCCCGGCGCCGTGTAAAGTTTTTTGTAAACACAGTTGTGGAAATAATAGAATTTCAGGTCTTTGAAATGGTTGGCCGCGCTGACCGCCGCAAACAGCCGGCCTGTCAGCTGCGTGAACGGATACATAGAACCGCCCGAGTCGATGAGGATGAGCAGCTTGACGGTGTTCCTGCGCGGCTTTTCAAAAACAAGCGAGAGCCGGCCCGCGTTCTCCGATGTTTCCTTTACGGTTTCGTCGATGTCGAGCTCCGTTTTTGCCGCGTCCACACGCGCCGACAGCTGCCGCAGCCTGCGGAACGCGGTCTGGAATGTCCGGATGTCGAGCTGCTTGTCCTGCCGGAAATCGCGGTAATGCCGCTCGCCGGAGGCGCGCACCGCGCCGCCGCCCCGAATCGCCGAATCCTCGCCGCCGGCCCGGATCGCAAGGTCGCGCCCGCCGGCGCCCGCGTTGCCAAACGGCGAAGCGCCGCCCGTGCCGATCCACCATATCCCGCCGTCATGCCGCTCCGCCTGCTCGTTTTTGCGTTCCTCAAACATCCGCATGAGCTGTTCAAAATCGGCCACGAACGCCTCGTACGCGGCATCCGGAAAATCCTTTCCGGGCTTCGGCGCCTTCAGCCACTGCAAAAACCGCGCGGGCAAATCCTCCGGCGTCTTGACGCCGCCAAAATATTCATAAAAAGCGATGTCGAATTTGTCGTACTGCGACTCGCCTTTCACGAGCACGCAGCGGCACAGATTGTAAAACGCGGACAGCCCGTTTTTTGCGAGCCCGAGGTCGAGCGCACATTCAAGCGCGAGCCATTCGCCCGGGGAAACGTCAAGCCCCCGCGCGCGCATCAAGTAAAAGAAATCTGTAAACATCGCTGGGGCAAACCGGCCGCGCTTCGTCAATACCCGCCGAGCGAATAGCCTTTTTCGCGGATGTCTTCGCAGACTTCCGTATCGCGGTCTTTTTTCAGCAAGACGCCGAGAAAGGGCAGCCGCAGGGACAGCTCGCCCGGATCAAGCCCGGCAAGCACGAGCGCCTGCAGCCAGTCGAGCAGTTCCGAGGTACTCGGCCTTTTTTGCAGCTCCTTCATCCCGCGAATCTCATAAAAACGTTCGACCGCCAAATCAAGCAGTTTTTTGAAAGATCCGGAAAGTGCACGCGCACGATCTCCTCCATCTTGTCCGGCTCCGGGAACGCGATGTAATGGAAAACGCAGCGGCGCAAAAAAGCGTCGGGCAGTTCTTTTTCCGCGTTCGACGTGATGAGGACAAAGGGGCGCCGGACCGCTTTGACCGTCCGTTTCGTTTCGGGAATGTAAAATTCCATGCGGTCGAGCTCCCAAAGCAGGTCGTTTGGAAATTCGAGGTCCGCTTTGTCGATTTCGTCGATGAGCAGGCAGGCCCGCTGCTCCGAAGCGAAAGCCTCGCCGAGTTTGCCAAGCCGGATATAACGGGCGACGTCGGAGACATCCCCTTCGCCAAACTGCGAGTCGTACAGGCGCTGCACCGTGTCGTAAAGGTACAGGCCGTCCTGCGCTTTCGTCGTGGATTTGATGTTCCACACGAGCAGCGGCATGCCAAGCGCTTCCGCGACGGCGTCCGCGAGCAATGTCTTGCCCGTGCCCGGCTCCCCTTTGATGAGCAACGGCCGCTCAAGCGCGAGCGCGACGTTTACCGCCTCCCGCAGCTCTGCGGACGCGACATAGGAAGCGCTGCCCGCAAAGCGGTCAAAACCGTTTTCGCCGCCCGCGCTCAATCGATCAGCTCCATGAGCCTGCCGCAACAGAGCGGAATCTCGTCTCCCGCTTTCAGCGCCACGGTCTTGTTGCAGGTCGAACAATAAGCCGTATTGTCCTCCTCGGCGTAGACGGGCGTGTATTTTGCGGCCCGTGCGGCCGCCTCGGCTCCGGTGTTTTTGGCGAGTTTTTCGTTCAGCCCCTCGATATAAAACGCGGCGGCCGTCTTTCCCTCGGCGGGCACATACTCGCCGATCGGCGCCAGCTTCAGCGCGTACCCGTTGCAGTCGATGAGCTCGCGCCAAAGGGCCTCAAGCCTGTCCTGCTCGTTCTCGTTTTCGGGTATGAAGTTGACAACAGCTTTGTCGATATTGATTTTCATTTTGCTCTCCCTATCGTTAGCCTTCCTTTTTCAAAGAATACCACGCGCCCGCCATTTTTTCCAGCATAAAACTTTCAGATGGGGTAACGAAAAAGACAAGACAAAAGGGGACGGTTCATCTGTCCTGCCGCGAGACAAAAGGGGAGACAAAAGGGGACGGTTCATCTGTCCTGCCACGGAAAGATAAAGGGGGACAAGACAAAAGGGGACGGCAGATTGTGTAAAAACTAACCGTCATTGCGATCAAAGCGAAGCAATCCATTTTGGATTATTGGAATTGCAATGCTCATGGATTGCCGCGTCGCTACGCTCCTCTCAATGACGGGCATTTCACACAGTCGGAAGACAAAAGAAGACAAAAGAAGACCGACCAAAGGGGACGGTTCATCTGTCCTGCCACGCAAGACAAAAGGGGACGGTTCATCTGTCCTGCCACGGAAAGATAAAGGGGAACAAGAAGACAAAAGGGGACGGCAGATTGTGTAAAAACTAACCGTCATTGCGAGCAAAGCGAAGCAATCCATTTTGGATTATTGGAATTGCAATGCTCATGGATTGCCGCGTCGCTACGCTCCTCGCAATGACGGGCTTTTCACACAGTCGGACGAGTCCTGCCACGGCAGGACAGATGAACCGTCCGAAACCACTGAAAAACACGGCTATTTGGTGCGAATGATCAAACTGCGCAATTTTGGAAGCGCAATCTTGCACGGGTGTCTGTTCAAAAGGCAAGAAAGGAAGGCGTGCGCCGTTTCATCCCCGATCCATTTTTTCGGCAGATTTTGTGCAAAAAATCAACTTTCTGCAAGAGAAGTTTGGGAAAAACTATATTTTA
>JAITMX010000149.1 GCA_031290775.1 Eubacteriales Family XIII. Incertae Sedis bacterium | reverse complement strand
CACCGGATGTTTCGCTGTGCTGAGCAAGACGATTCCTTTCGGAGAGAGATAGTCGGGATAGGCGCTCCCTGCGTGGCGTTGCGCGTCCAAATTGACCTTGAGATTCAAAACGCGGTTTTCGCTGCCCTGTACCACAAAGCCGTAGCTTCGATCCGACACGCGCTGCCCGTTTCCGATATCGAATACGCCGACCGGGCGAGTTGTCCCGCCAATGGGATCCCATACACCGGACGCGTTTCCGTTGAGCTGCTCGCTGGGATTCGCCGCAGCATCAAGGAAAATGGAACCGCCCATGCAAAACAGGGTGGAACCCCAAGTGGGACCCTGCAACTGGATCGGGTGATTCGTCTGGTCGTTCCAAACACTGCGTGCGTAGTTGGCGCCGCCAAGGCCGGGGCCGTCATAGGGTACCATGAGGGAATCAGACGCCTGGCCGCCCGCGTAGGGGGCGACCGCCATGCCATTGGTCCCTGAGTAGGTGTCGCTCGTTCCCATGCGGGCTGTCCCCCACCAGAGGCGCACGTCCTGCAGCGAAATGTAGCTTTGGCCGGGCACGCCGGCCATCTTGAAGGCCGGGCCGCTCGCAAGATTCCCTCTCGTCCAAACACCGCCGCGATACTCTGTCAGGCATCCCACGACGACGCCGGCTGCTTGGGCCTCCGCAAAAGTATCATAATAAATCAGCTGATGATCCTCTGTGCGGTTGATTTCCGTTTCATCTTTCCAGCCTTTATGATCGGGCTTGTTGGCCCACAGGACATTCCTCGTCCTGTCCTTGCCGGTATACCCTGACCAATCATCCCAGCCGCTGCCGCCTGTGAGCTTCAGGCCGAACTTCCCGTCTTCCCCGATCTCCACTTTGATCAGATGGTTGACCGCGTGGATATTCGAGTCGCTCAGCGAAGGGGAATTTTGCGTGATCGAGTGATAAGCGACGAGCTCCGCGCCGTTTTGCAGCATGGTGGCCCAATCAATTGCCCCTGTGAATTTGGTATAGCGTGACAAGTTCGCGTTTGCAATAATATCGCCGCTCATCCTCTTCGCTACCGTGAATGTATAGCCCTGCGGATTCGGCGAGCTTGGCATGTCAACGATCGGCACACCCGTGTAGCTGGTGCCCGCGAGATTGCCCGATTCGACCACAAGCCTGCGCGCTGTATCTGCCGTATCGCTCTCGTTGACAGGCACAAAAAACAGCAGATGGTCGCAGGTGTGCTGATGGCCCGAGTTTTTGTCGCCGGCGGAAAGTACGACGGAGGTGTTTGCCGTGTTGCTGCCCGCAGGCGTAAAGGTGAAATCTCCGACATCCCCGTAGCCGATGTTGCCCGGCTGCATCCATTCGTTATAGATGGAAACTTGGCCGCCGAGCGTCATATCCGGGAAAAGCGCGCCCGGGAGCCGGTTGGCCGTATTGTCCTTCGCGCCCGAAATCCCGATCAGGATGGGCTGATAGTCCGGATCGGCCTCATCCTGTTCGGGCCCCGTCCCGTCCTGCGTGACGACCTTGAACGTCGTCGTCCAGGAGATGGGCAGGGTCGGATCGATGCGCTCGCTGCCCCTGTCGTAGAATTGGTTTGAGTAATGGAACACGCGGCCAAAGGCATAGCCGCTTGGATTGGCGGGCTTCGCTACGCTGAATGAACCGTCGGCCTTGTTGTACCAACCGGAAATCACGGCGATGCCGCTGTTATAGTTGCCCGCGTACAGGTCGGACTCCGGCGTGGACCTCGCGGTCAGCGTCTTGCCCGCCGACTTGTTGCCGGATGCCTGGTCGCCGTCGGAAAGCAACCAGCTTTCGGCCTTGACGGCGGTGGCGTCGCCCTGGACGCCGGAAACATTGGAAACCGAAAAATACCGCTCCGAATACGCCGCGCCGGTGAACGGCCCCTCAGCCGGGTCGTAAAGTACGCGCCCCTCGAGTATCCAGTGGCCGGCGCCGTCGTCCCGGGGCGCCGCCACCTTGCTTGCATCGACGGCGTCTTTCAGCCAGTCATACGTAGAGTCGCTAAAGCGCCATGTGCCGCCCGAAGCGTTGATCTTGTCAATCGTCAGGCGATAGCCGATCCACACCGAAGCCACAGGCTCGCTGTGGCCCGGCATATACCCGAGTTGAGTGCCGAGCCTGTATGAGCGGGAGGCGCCGCTGGTCACATAGCCGGGGTCGGCGGGATCCGCTTCATCCAATTTGATACTCATCACCTCGCCGATTCCGGGCGCGTAATCCTCGCCGGGCAGGCTCAAAGGCGCAAGGCCCAAAGCATCGGGCTTGTCCCCTGGCGCGGCTGGCGCCGTCACGGCCGGCTTGTCCCCGTTGCCGGCTTCCGCCGCCGGTGGGGCTTGTGCTGCCGGCGGGGCTTCTGCCGGTGGTGCTTTCTCGGCCGGGGTTTCCGCCGCCGGCTGTTCCTCGGCCTCCGGCTTTTCGGCCGGCGGCTGCCCCTCTGCCCCCGCCCCCTCGTCCGGCACGCCTACCGCCAGAAAAACGGCGTCGCCCGTCACGGCATACGTCGCGATGTCCGCGTAGCCCGCAGAAGCAGCGGCGGAATCCGCGGCATACTCCGTATTTCCGCCCGCGGCATCGACCCACGCGACGACGCGGCCTACGGGATTCGCGGCCGCGATTTCTTCGGCCGTAGGCAGCATCTCCGGGGAGATGGCAGCCGGGCCGCCATTTTCAGGTTTGGGCGCTTCGGCCGTTTTCGCAACGGCCTCCCCGACCTTAAAAGTGATGGCGTACGCGCCCCCGTCGGGCGGATCCGCCAAAACAACCGACGGGATGACCACCGCCGTAAACATCGCGACCGTCAAGACGATCGCCAGCAAACGTTTCCACATAAAATTTGATTTTCGGATATTATCCATTTCGTTCCCCCCTTTTTCATTGGCCAAAACGGCCGTTAAACGATATAGAATAAATACAGCGATTCATTATTTAGTTTTGAGCAAAGAAATAGCGGATGTTTTTTTGCAAGCCCCCCATTGCCAAAAATTCGCTTGCAATGGATATATACCCAAAAAATCGAATGTTAAACACATATGCCAACGCTTTTTTGGTTTTATCATTGCAATAACGATAATTTTTTAGAATGTTATGGTTTTTTTTCTTATAATAGCTGCATGGCGAGCGAACAGGCGGAAAGAACCATCCAGACGCAAAATCCAAGCAAGACAGGCCGCAGGCCGTTTTTCAAGAGCTTTGGGATGTTTGTGTTCAGCCCGATTGCGGCCATCGCCGCAATGATGGCAAACTTCCCGATGGACGCCAAAGCGGGCGCGGCCAAGCCGGGCAGGGGCACGAAAGTCACGATGACGGACGTTGCGGCAAACCCGGCGACAAACCAAGGGAAGGCTTTCGCAAAATGAGATTTGCCAGATGCGGGGTTTTCGCCGGCGCCCGCCGTTTTGTGCCGCGCATGAAGCGATCTGCGCGCCTCTGATATCGCGAGGGCAAGGGTGACCGGCACGATCATCAAGGTGCGCGTGAGTTTCACAATGACTGCCAGGCCGCCGGCTGCGTCGCTGAATGCATACCCCGCCGCGACCACGGAAGATGTGTCGTTGATAGCCGTCCCGGCCCAGAGCCCAAACTGATCGTCGCTCATGCCAAGCAAATGCCCGATCGGGGGAAACAGGAAAGCGGCAATGATATTAAACAGGAAAATCGTTGAGATCGATGAGGCGATTTCTTCATCGTCCGCTCCGATGACAGGCGCTACGGCCATGATCGCCGAGCCGCCGCAAATGGCCGTGCCGACGCCTATGAGGATGTTTGCGTTGCGCGGCGCCTTCAGAGCCTTGCCAAGAACCCATGCGGACAGAAAGGCCGCCGAAAACGTGAATGCCATAAGAAATAGCGTGCGCCCGCCCGTTTCGAGGACGGCGAACAAATTCATGCCAAACCCGAGGAGGACGATCGAATACTGGAGGACATTCTTCGATGTGAACGCGATGCCGGCAGCCATTGAAGCCGGCCTTTTCCATGCGACCGACAGGATTATGCCGAAGAGCATCCCAATGATCGGCCCGCCGACGGCGGGGACTGCGCGCCCGATCAGGTACGCCGGCACTGCGGCAGCGACGCAAATCAACATGCCCGGGAGTATTTTTTTCATAATTCCATTATAATGCCCGGCCTGCAAACGAACAAGGACGCATAACTGTAAATATATGGTATTTTATAATCCTTGACGCAAGCTTGGAAAATGTGGTAAATTACATATCCGTGAGCCGCGCAGAACAGGCAGGAACTGGTGCGATATGAAAAGCGAACGCATCGGCCTCGATGGCGAGCCCGATACAGAAGGAGGGTCACGAAACGATGTATGCTATTTTTGAGACCGGCGGGAAGCAGTACAAGGTCAGCGCCGGCGATGTGATACGGATCGAAAAGATCGAAGGCGGCGAGGGCGACGAGGTCAGGCTCGGAAACGTTATTCTGTTTTCAGATGGGAGCGGGGCGCTCCAGGCGGGCACGCCATACCTTGACGCGACGGTCAATGCGGCGATCACGGGCGCAGGCAAGGCGGACAAGGTCATCATCTTCAAGTTTAAGCCGAAGAAGGGCTATCGCAAGAAGCAGGGGCACCGGCAACCGTATACAGAGATTGAAATAGGCAATTTCACGGTCGGCGGCAAGGACTTTGGCGAGAAGCCGGAGAAGCCCACGATAAAGGAAGACGAAAAAACGGAAGATGCCGAAGCGGCGGACGCGGAGGCGGAAACGGGCGGCGCGGACGAAGCGGTGGCCGCAGAAAAAGCGGAAGCGCCTGCAGAAGCGGCGGAGGCGAAGGCCGCGCCCAAAATGACAAAGGCGGATATCACGGCAAAACTCGACGGACTCGGTGTTGATTACGCAAAGGGCGCAAAGAAGGATGAACTCCTTGCGCTCCTTGATGAAGCCGAAAGCAAATAGGGCAGGGAGGAAGAGACCATGGCAAGCAAAAAGGGCGTAGGCAGTTCAAGGAACGGGCGCGAATCAGCCGCCAAGCGGCTTGGCGTCAAAACGGGCGACGGCCAGTATGTGAGTGCGGGCAGCATCCTCGTGCGCCAGCGCGGCACGAAGTTTCACCCGGGCAACAACGTGGGGATTGGCGGGGACGACACGCTTTTCGCGACAGTCGACGGCAATGTGAAATTTGAACGTTATGACAAAAAGCGCAAGCAGGTGAGCGTTTACAGCGCAAACAATTGAAAAATGCAGGCGCAAGTTTCAACGAATGAAGGACGGCTTCCTGCGGAGGCCGTTTTTTGCGCGCGGCGATTCAGAGGGGCATATGGCGAATAAAAAAGAAAACCTGATCCTGTTCCTGCTGCTGCCCGTCGTCACGGCGGTCTGCGCCTTGATTTGGTATTCCGGCACGTCGTCCTACTATGACCGCGTGGATTTCCGCTATATCCCGTCCGACAGCGGCGACTATGATTTGTCCGGCCTTGACTTTGAAAGCACGGTCATCCGCATTGACGGGAATGTGGAGTTTATCCCGGGCGCGCTCTTGGCGCCGGATGAATTTGCCGCCCGCGCCGCCGAGATACAGACCGGCAGTCCGCAGGATATTAGCAATGTTGCCACAAGCCGCGTCCGGCTGGTTTTCCCGGACGACAGCGCCTATATGCTGGCGGAAACCAGCGTTGATTTTGCCGAAACCGTTTACATCAACGGGGAGCTGCGCGGACAGGCGGGGCAGCCGGGCCTTGCGAAAGAGAGCGAGGAAGCCGGGCACGCCTTTTGGGGCTTTTCCGTCAAGCCGGCGGGCGGCGTGGTGGAGATCGTGCGGCAGTCTTCAAATTTTGTGCACCGCGACAACGGCGACCACGCCAACCTTATCGCCGGAAGCGAGCAAAATATCCGGCTGTATCTGTCGCTGGCGACCGACTTCGCGGGCGTGGCGGCGGGGCTGTTCCTCGCGCTGTTTTTTGTCCACCTGACGCTGTATTTCATCCTGCGTTCCTACCGCGCCAACCTGTATTTCGCCATCCTCTGCCTGACGTGGTTTCTGCGCACCGGCGTGACCGGCGCGAAAATATTTTTGGGCGCGATGCCGTTTCTTTCTTGGGAAACCGCGTTCCGCATCGAGTACATCTCCCTGCCGATCGGGGCGATATTCGTCCTTTTGCTCATAAAAGAGGTTTTTCCCGGCGTGGCCGGGAGGTGGTTTGCCCGCGCCCTGGCGGGCGCGTCTTTCGCGTTTATCCTGCTGTGCCTGTTTGCGGGCACATTGTTTATGTCCTATTCCCTGCTGTGGTATGAGGCGTTCTATATCGCCGCAATCGCCTATTTGGCGGTGCGGTTTGCCGTAAAACTGCCGGCCGCGCACCGGCGGCGGCAAATATACCCGGAGCAGTGGGCCTCGCTGTTTGGGCTTGCCGTGTTTCTCTACGCAGCGGTACACGACGCTTTTTATTACAACAATATCCATCTGTTCGGCTTGAACAAGCCTTTGACCGATGTCGCCCTGCTGATTTTCTCTTTCGCGCAAATGATCGCCATGTCGCGCGGCACCATGCGGGAGGTGGCGGCGGCGCGGGAAGCCGAGCAGCGAATCCGTATCGAAAACGCCGCCCTCGACAGGCTGAACCAGATGAAAACCGACTTGATGGCGACGGTATCGCATGAAACCAGAACGCCGCTTGCCGTGATGTCGGGCTACGCGGAATTGATCGCGAAAGAGCTGCGGTCTAAAGGCATAGACGCGCAGAGCGCCGACGACCTTGACCAAATCAGCGAGGAAATACAGCGCATCGCCAAAATCATGGAGGAAATGCAGAGCTGCTCCCGCGCAAAGGACAACGCCGCCCGCCGTGCCTGGGTATCGCTTTCCGATGTCATAAACCAAAGCGCACGGCTGTACACGCCGATATTGGAGCGCAAAAACACAACGCTGGCCGTCCATCTGCCCGACGATTTCCCGCCGATTTTCGCCAACGCGGGCGAGCTTACGCAGGTGATGTTCAACCTTTTGCAGAACGCGCGCAACCACACGGAAAATGGGAGGGTGGAGATTAATGGGGAATTGAGAATGGAGAATGGAGAATTGAGGGAGAATGGGGAATTGAGAGAGGAGAATTGGGAATTGAGAGAGGAGAATGGAGAATTGAGGGAGAATGGGGAATTGAGGGAGAATTGGGAATTGAGAATTGAGAATGGAGAGTTGGGAATTGGGGATGGGGAGTTTAGAATTGGGGATGGGGAATTTTTTGTTGTTGTTACTGTGAGCGATACGGGGACGGGTGTTTTGCCGGAATTTTTGCCCAGCGCTTTTGAGAGGGGCAGCCATATGGATCCGGAGGGAAGCGGGCTTGGGCTGTCTATTTGCAAGGAGATTGTGGAAGCGCACGGCGGGAGAATCGGGATTGAGAGCGAGCTTGGCAAGGGGACAAAGGTTGCTTTTTCGATTCCGATTGCTCGCCGAAACGGCAAAAATTGTGTATGATATTTTGGCTTATAAGGGGCATTTTGCAATGGACGAAAACAATAAAATTCAATTATTTGAGGACAAGGCAACAGTTCAGACCCTAACCGTCATTGCGAGCGAAGCGAAGCAATCCAGTGGTTCATGGATTGCCGCGGTCGCTGCGCTCCCTCGCAATGACGGCATTCCGGCAAGTGTCTGAATTGTTACAGGACAAGCGCATACGCACCGCGTGGGACGGGGAAAAACAGGAATGGTTTTTCTCCGTGTCTGACGTTGTTGCCGTTTTGACCGATAGCGTTGATGCAAAGCAATACATAAAGAAAATGCGGAGCCGTGACCCGGAGCTTGATTTGAAGTGGGGTACAATTTGTACCCCTGTTGAAATGATAGCGGCAGATGGGAAAAACCGTCGTGTCACAGCCGCAAACGCAGAGGGTGTTTTGCGCCTTGTCCAATCCATACCGTCACCGAAAGCCGAACCATTCCGAGCTTGGCTTGCCCGCGTGGAGAGCGAACGCATTGACGAAACGATCGATCCGGAGCTTACCATCGAACGCGCCCTTGAAACGTATTTGAAAAAAGGCTACACCCGAGAATGGATTAACCAACGCTTACAGGCAATCCAAGCCCGCAAGGAGCTAACAGACGAATGGGACAATCGCGGAGTGCAAAAAGGCGTTGAGTACGCCATATTGACCGACGAGATAACCAAAGCATGGGCGGGCTTGAATACGCGGCAGTATAAAAATCTTAAAGGCTTGAAAAAAGAGAATTTGCGGGATAATATGTCCACGTT
>JAITMX010000208.1 GCA_031290775.1 Eubacteriales Family XIII. Incertae Sedis bacterium | reverse complement strand
TGCTTCGTCATTGCGAGCGAAGCGAAGCAATCCAGCGGATAATGGATTGCCGCGGTCGCTGCGCTCCCTCGCAATGACGGGCAATTGGCTTGCAATAGCATGGTGTCTGAGCAGTTACTGCCAATGAAACTTGCGGGGCTTCACGCATCACGGTATAATAAGGCGGTATGCGGTTTCGATTTGATGGATGGATCGGTTGATTGCTTTGTTTTCTTCGCGAAGAAAGGCAGAGGTTTGGAGCAATATTTCGGATACTTCAGCGGCGCAATTGTCGTGATCGTGCTTGCGGCTTCGTTCAGCGCCGCGCGCAGGAACGCACAGCGAAAGCCACCCTCCGGGGACCGGATGAATTTTGTGGTCCGCGCGCCCGGGGTGGTGCGTGGGCTCGGCATAGGATGCGCGGCTTGTTTTGGCCTTGTGCTTGCGCTATGCTCGTTTTTGGCCGCATATGACCCAAATTACCCGTTCTACGCATCCGTATTTGGGGTTTTGTGCACCATTGGCATCATCCTGTTGTTTTATTCGATCCGATGGAAACTGGCCGTGAATGGCGACAAGCTTGTGCTGACGCCGCTTTTCGGAAAAGACAAGGTCTTCTATGTCCGCAACGTGACCCATATCAAGGTGGACGGAAGCCGCGGCGTGCGGGCTTACGCAGATCAAAAGCGCTTGTTTTCGGCTCTCAGCATTTCGCCCGGCATCAGCTTGCTTATTTCGTATTTTATCGAAAACGGCGTGCGCGCGCCCGAAAAAATCAATTTGTCCCACCCCGACCAAAGATTTTGACCCGTTGGCCGCAAGCAGGCTTTCGGGAAAAAATAGGCAGGTATCACTGAACAGGCGAAGGAGAGCAAAGGTGGCGTATTATCAGGAAGGCATGGAGCGGGCGTCTCGCGATGAGATGGTCGCGCTCCAAAACGGCAGGCTCGCGGGACAGGTCAGGCACGTTTATGAAAACATTGCGCCGTACCGCGAAAAAATGAAAGAAAAGGGCGTGGAACCGGGCGATATCAAGTCGATTGGCGACCTCGGCAAACTCCCCTTTCTCACAAAGGACGATTTGCGCGATGCCTACCCTTATGGCTATTTGGCCGTGCCCCTCTCGGATTGCGTGCGCATCCAGTCGACGAGCGGCACGACGGGCAAACGCGTCGTCGCCTTTTATACGCAGGCCGATGTCGATCTTTGGGATGAATGCTGCGCGCGCGCCATCGTTGCGGCCGGAGGCACAAACGAGGATGTCGTGCACGTCAGCTACGGCTACGGCCTCTTTACGGGCGGGCCGGGGCTCAACGGAGGTTCGCACAAGGTCGGATCGCTCACGCTGCCGATGTCGTCGGGCAATACGGAGCGGCAGATCCAGTTTATGGCGGATCTGGGCTCTACGATTCTCTGCTGCACGCCTTCCTACGCGGCTTTCCTCGCCGAGGCCATACACGAGGAGGGGAAGATCGGCGACATCAAGCTGAAAGCCGGCATTTTCGGCGCTGAGGCGTGGAGCGAAGAGATGCGCCGGGACATCGAAAAAAACCTGCGCATCAAAGCCTACGATATCTATGGCCTGACGGAGACATCGGGCCCCGGCGTCTCGTTTGAGTGCGCCGAGCAGACGGGCATGCATGTAAACGAAGACCATTTCTTTGCGGAAATCATCGACCCCGACACGCTTGAAACCCTGCCGGAAGGCAGCAAGGGCGAGATCGTTTTCACGAGCCTGACGAAGCGGGCCTTCCCGCTGCTGCGCTACAGGACGCGCGACATCTGCGTGCTTTCGCGCAAGGAGTGCTCCTGTGGGCGCACGCTCGTCAAGATGTCGAAACCGATGGGCCGGACGGACGATATGCTCATCATCCGCGGCGTCAACGTCTTCCCGTCGCAGATCGAGACGGTGCTGCTCGGGCAGGGCTACCCAGCCAACTATCTCATCGTCGTGGGCCGCGTCAATTATACGGATACATTCGAGGTGCAGGTCGAGATGACGGAGGAGATGTTTTCCGACGAAGTGCGATTCATCGAAAAGAAAGAGGCGGAGCTGCTTGCGGCCCTTCGCTCGATGCTCGGCATTTCGCCCAATGTCAAACTCGTGGCGCCGCGCACGATCGCGCGCAGCGAGGGCAAGGCTGTACGCGTCATCGACAAGCGCAAAATCTGAAGTCCAATGCGGACTGAAAGGGGACAAAATGATTATTGACCAATTAGCTGTCTTTTCCGAAAACAAGGCGGGCATGCTCGCGGACATCACGACGCTGCTCGCGGAAGCGGACATCGACATCGAAGCGCTGACAATCGCGGACACGGCGGATTTTGGCGTGCTGCGCCTCATCGTCGATGCGCCGAAAAAAGCTTTGGCCGTGCTCAAATTGGGCGGCTTCGTCGCGTCGCTGACGCCTGTCATTGCCGTCAAAACGGGCAACGACCCGGGCAGCCTTGCCAAGGTCGTCAGGATGTTCGCAGAAGCGGAAGTCTCCATCGAGTATTTGTACGCTTTTGTTGCGCGTGAGGCCGGCACGGCTTTCATGATCCTGCGCGTCGAGGACAGGGACGCGGGTGCGGCGCTGCTTGCACAAAACGGTTTGGGCGAAGCGTTCAAGATGTGAGGCAAGAGTTTTTGGCAATGCCCAAATGAAGAAAGCGGGAGGAAAACGACAATATGAAAGCATTGATCAGCGTATCCGACAAAACGGGCGCCGTCTCGTTTGCGGGCGCGCTTGCACAGCTTGGCTACGAGATCGTATCGACGGGCGGCACCTACCGGGCGCTAAAGGACGCGGGCGTCCCCGTCGTCCCCGTCGCGGACATCACGGGTTTCCCCGAGTGCTTGGGCGGGCGCGTCAAGACGCTGCACCCCGCCATTCACGGCGGCATCCTCGCGATGCGCGGCAACGAGGAACATATGGCGCAGCTCAGAGGGCTCGGCATCGGGACGATCGACGTCGTCGCCATCAATCTCTATCCGTTCAAAGAAACGATTCTGCGCGAGGACGCCACGCTGCCGCTCGCGATCGAAAACATCGACATCGGCGGGCCGACGATGCTGCGCTCGGCGGCAAAAAACCACAAGGACGTCGTCGTTGTCTGCGACCCTGCGGACTACGAAGCCGTCGCCGCCGAGCTCAAATCCGGCACCGGCCTTTCGTATGAGGCAAAGTACCGGCTCGCGCTGAAAGTCTTTGAGCATACGGCGGCGTATGACGCGATGATCGCGGAGTACCTGCGGTCTGTGAAAAACATCCCGCTGCCGGACAATCCGACTTTTACTTACGAAAAGATACAGGAGCTGCGCTACGGCGAAAACCCGCACCAGAGGGCGGCCTACTACAAGGAGGCAAACCCATGGAAAGGCGCGCTCACGAACGCGTTGCAGATGCACGGCAAAGAGCTTTCGTTCAACAACATCAACGACACAAACGGGGCGCTCGCCTGCCTGCGCGAATTTTCGGAGCCGACGGTCGTCGCGGCCAAGCACGCCAACCCCTGCGGCGCCGGCAGCGCGAAAACCATTGCCGAGGCGTACCAAAAGGCGTACGAGGCCGACCCCGTCTCTATCTTTGGCGGCGTCATCGCGGCAAACCTGCCGATCGACAAACAGACGGCGGAGGAGATTTCCAAAATCTTCGTGGAGATTGTGATTGCGCCGGGTTTTACGGACGAGGCGCTCGCCGTGCTCACCCAAAAGCAGAACATCCGCCTGCTCAAGCTGGCGGCCATCGAAAAACAGGCGCCGGCGTGCAGCCTTGATATCAAGAAAATCGACGGCGGTATTCTGATACAGGGCATCGACAGCGAGCTCTTTGACGAAGCCGCATGGAAGGTTGTCACGAAACGGCAGCCGACGGCGGCGGAGATTGAGGATATGAAGTTTGGCATGAAGGTCGTCAAGCACGTCAAGTCAAACGCCATCGTCCTCGCGCGCGGCGGGATGACGCTCGGCGTCGGGCCGGGGCAGGCCAACCGCATCGGCGCGGCGCGCATCGCGATCGCGGGGCCGGCGGCGGGGGGCGCGCCGCGCAGCACAGCCGGCGCCGTGATGGCGTCCGACGCTTTCTTCCCGTTTGAGGATTGCGTGATTGCGGCGGCGGAAGCCGGGATTACAGCCATCGTCCAGCCGGGCGGGTCCATCAAGGACGAGGGTTCGATCCGCGCCTGCGACGAGGCGGGGATCGCGATGGTGTTTACGGGCATGCGCCATTTTCGGCATTAGTTAGGAAGCGGATGTAACGCTGTGAAGGGGGGGTTCTCATGGGAGATGCCGGTAAAAATAAAATCCTCATTGTGGGGGGCGGGGGGCGCGAGCACGCGATTGCCTGGAAGCTGGCGCAAAGCCCCAAGGTCGGCGAAATCGTTTGCGCGCCGGGCAACGCCGGGATCGCGGGGTTTTGCCGCTGCGAGCCCGTCTCCGCGGAAGACATCCCGGGGCTGGCCGCGCTCGCGGAAAGAGAGCGGCCCGGCCTCACGGTCATCGGCCCGGAAACGCCGCTCGCGCTCGGGCTGACGGATGAGCTTGAGGCGCTCGGGCTCAGGGTCTTCGGCCCCGACAAAAACTGCGCACAGCTCGAAGCGAGCAAGTCGTTCACCAAAGCCTTTCTCGCGAGGCACGGGATCCCGACGGCGGCGTACCGGGAATACACGGACGCGGACGCGCTGCGGAAAGACATCGGCGTCTTTGGGTTTCCGATGGTGCTGAAAGCCGACGGGCTTGCCGCCGGCAAGGGCGTCATCATCGCCGAAGGCCGGGCGGCGGCGGAAGCGGCGGTGCGCGAGCTCATGGAAACCCGCGCCTTCGGCGCGGCGGGCGACAAGGTCGTCGTCGAGGAGCTTTTGCGCGGCACGGAGGCGTCCATGCTGTGTTTTGCGGACGGCAGCGCCATCGTACCGATGGAATCCGCGCAGGACTACAAGCGCGTGTTTGACGGCGACGAGGGGCCCAACACGGGCGGCATGGGCGCGTATTCGCCGAGCCTGCTGTTTGATGGGGAAACCGAGCGGCGCGTGGCCGAGGAAATCCTGCTGCCGACGCTTGAGGGGTTCAAGGCGGACGGCCTTGATTTCCGCGGCGTGCTTTTCGTCGGCCTCATGCTCACGGCGGACGGCCCGAAGGTTATCGAATTTAACAACCGCTTCGGCGACCCTGAAACGCAGTCCGTGCTGCCGCGCCTGAAAACAGACCTATACGACATCATGGAAGCGGTATGCGGGGACCGCCTTTCGCAGCTGCCAATCGAGTGGGACGAAACGCTGAAAACGGCCACCGTCGTCATGGCGGCCGGCGGCTATCCGGGCGCATACCAAAAGGGCGATGCGATTCACGGCCTTGCAGGCGTGCCGGACGGCGTTTTCGTGTTTCACGCGGGGACGGCGTTTTCGGAGGGCGGCGAAATCGTCACAAACGGGGGGCGCGTGCTTGGGGTATTGGGGACGGGAAAAACGCATGAAGCCGCGCGCGAAAACGCCTACGCGGGAGTATCCAAAATTTCGTTTGGCGGCGCCGGCTATCGAAAAGACATCGGTGTGGTGTATAATACAAGACAATGAAAAATACAAAACGAAGAAAGCGCATATTGATTGCCGTCGTCGCGTTTCTCATCATAGCGATTGCTTTCGCCTATGTGCTGCCGCTGGCGGCCATCGCCGAAACAGAGGCCGCGTTTGGGACTGACGACCCCTCGGTCATTACGCCAAACCCGGAATGGGAGGATCTGGCGCCCGAGCCCGAGCCTGAACCCGAGCCGCCGCTGCTGACGATACTGAATGCCCCGGTTCGCATCGATGTCGGGGCTACATTTGCGTTCACCTGCGAGATGAAAAATTTCCCCGAAGGGACTATGCTTGACTGGAAGACGAGCAATACGGCGGTCGCGGCCATCGGCGCGGATGGGCGCTTGATCGCGATCGCGCCCGGCGTCGTCGAGGTGACAGCGTCTGCAGGCAATAAACGCACTTCCGTATTGGTTACAGTCAATGAGCTCAAGGCAAACCGCATTGTCCTCATCGTGGGTGAAGATGTTGCCAAGACCGGAGACAATTCCTATGAGGCCAAGGTGGGGGACGTACTGGATTTTTCGGCAAAGATTGAGCCTGAAGGCGCCAAGGTCGAAAAGATCTCCTGGGCGCTCGGCAACGACCAGGTCGCGACGATTTCCGGAAGCGGCAGATTTGTTGCCGAAGCGAAAGGGCAGACGCAGGTGACGGTGATGGCGGGGGCGCTCGCCAATTCGATCGTGGTCAATATCGTCGAGAGCGGCGTACCGCTTGACCAAATCACTTTCTATATCATCATTGGCATCATCGCCATCATCATTGTTTCCGCCATCTCTGTCGTGGTTTCTTATTTTTCCAGAAAGCGGAAACGCGAAGAGGCGCATCGGCGGGCCGCCGCCGCAAAGAGGCGCAAAGAAGAGGCCGGGAAAAAGGGGCGCGAGGCGGCAGCCGCCATGGAAACGCAGCGCCAGGCGCCGGAACAGCGCCCGGCACAAGCCGAAGAAAGGGCAACGATGAAAATCACCGGCACGGCAGTTGGCGCGGGCATTTCCCCGCGCGAAAACGGCATGGACGGATCCGAGCGCCCGGTCACGCTTGACGACCTTCGGTGAAGCAGGTTGCGGCAAGGGGATTCAAAAACAGGAGGCAAAGTGTGAATAATTATGTTTCCAAGAATGGTTCATGGCGAAATTTGCGCGGTCGCATACCGACCGCAGGCTGGTAAAAGGATGTCAGCCGCAGATACGGCCAAAAGGACAAAGGGGTTTATCGGCGAATTCAAAGTGTTTGCCTTGCGCGGCAATGTGATGGACATGGCCGTCGGCGTTGTCATCGGCGCCGCGTTTACCGGCATCATCAATTCACTCGTCAAGGACATCATCATGCCTATCATCGGCTTGTTCACAGGCAACCTCAATTTTTCAAATTTTGCCATCAAGTTCGGCGAAGACAATTCGCTGGCTTATGGCGCCTTCATACAGGCGGTGCTCAACTTCGTCCTCATCGCGTTTGTGCTTTTCCTCGTCATCAAGTTTTTCAACAAGCTGCGCAATGAAAAAAAAGACGATACGCCCGCGGCCCCGGCCGAAATAGACATACTCACAGAGATTCGCGACTTGCTCAAAGACAAATAGCGGCTATGAAAGCGTCGCGACCATGACCGCCTTGATCGTGTGGAGGCGGTTTTCCGCTTCGTCGAAAACGACGGACCACGGGCCGCTGAAGACCTCGTCCGTGACCTCGCGGATATCGTAGCCGAGCTTGAACTGCTCCTTTGCCGTGGCCGTTTCAAAGTCGTGAAACGAGGGCAGGCAGTGCATGAAGACCACGTCCGGATTGCCGGTGGCGCCAAGGACCTCTTTGGTGACGCGGTATGGCGTGAGCAGGCGCACGCGCTCGGGGATTTGCGCCTCCTCGCCCATTGACGCCCAGATGTCCGTATAGACGACATCGGCGCCGCGGAGGCACGCGGGGTCGCTGCTCCACTCGATGGCCGCGCCCGTGAGCCCGGACGCGGCGATGGCGCGCGCCATGACGCCCGCGTCGGGCGCGAGCTCGCCCGGCCCCCATGCCGTGAAACGCATGCCCATCTTCGCGCAGCCATACATCCATGCGTACGACATATTGTTGCGGATATCGCCGCAAAAAACGACTTTGACCTCGTTCAGCGGTTTTTTCACATGCTCTTCGACCGTCAGGATATCGGCGAGAATCTGCGTCGGGTGGTCCTCATCCGTGAGCCCGTTCCAGACGGGCACGCCCGAATATTTTGCGAGGTCGCGCACGGCGCCCTGCGAATACCCGCGGTACTCGATGCCGTGGTAGTATTTGCCGAATAATTGCGCGCTGTCCTTGGCGCTTTCTTTTTTGCCAAACTGCGACGCGCCCGGCCCGATGTATGTGACATGGGCGCCCTCTTCGATCGCGCCAAGCTCGAAAGCCGCCCGCGTGCGCGAGGATGTCTTTTCGAAAATCAGCAGGATATTTTTGCCCGCGAGCGATTTGCCGCGCAGCCCTGCGGCCCTTTTTATTTTCAGCTCGGCCGAAAGATCGAGCAGATAGCGTATCTCCTCCGGCGAAAAATCCATCAATGTCAGAAAACTGCGGCCTTTCAGGTCTACGGTCATGTACGCACCTCCATCGCTGTTTGCTTTTCATGTATAATTATACATTGATACTTAGGGAGTGTATAGAAACAAAGCGGACAAATTTGGCGCAGGGTTTTCCCCATCTGGAATCTCCCGGGCCATGAAGTATAATGGAAAGGCAGGTTGCACCAATGAACGGGAGATTCGGCATGGATTGCATAACGATAAAAGAACCGGCATGATTGACGCCAAAACGGGTTTGATCCGGCGCAACAGCAACCTCCTGCCCATCGCGCTTTTCCTCCTCTTGGTTTTTGCCGTCCTGTTTGGCATGGCCTTCCTTTACCATACGAAGGCCATAGGCCTGCCCATCGCCGAAGGGTACTGCGATCTTTCAGGACGCGACCTCGCGGATACGGTCTATCACATAGACGGCCCCTGGGAAAGCTATCCGGAGGAGCTCTATGCGCCAGGGGATTTTGCGGGCGGCATTGCGGGCGCCCCCCGCTTCCTTGCCGGGCGCGACTACAAAGACATCCCCTACGCAACGCACCGGCTCAGGCTGGCGCTCCCGCAGGGGCCTGCGGTCTACGGCATCTCCATGAAAAGCTCCGACTATGCCATGCGCCTGTATATTGACGGCAGGGAGATAGACAGCGTCGGTGCGCCTGGCACGACAAGGGAAAGCACAGAGCCCCGTGTTTTGGAGCGCACATACTATTTCACCCCACAGGCAGGCGAAGCGGAGATCGTTGTACAGGCTGCGAACTTCGTACACGCAAAGGGCGGCGCGTTGCCGCCGGACCTCTACATCGGCACGGCCGGCAACATCACGGGATTCGATGATGCCAACCTTGCCGTCAGCTATCTGGTCATCGGCTGCCTGATGTGCGCCTTTCTCTATCACATCGGGCTGTTCTGCCTGAACCGCAAGAGAAAGACCGTCCTTGTCTTTGCCCTGTGCTGCCTGCTGCTGGCCTTGCTCAACAAGAAGCTGGTCCTCATGCTCTGGCCCGGCTACGACTGGTATGTGGGCATACGGATCGAATACCTGCTCCACTTCCTCGCCTTTGCCCTGTTGGTGTTTCTCGTGGACAGGCTGCACCCAAAGCTCCTGCACAAATGGGCCACGCGCGGCTACTATGCAGTGGCGGGCGCGTACATCCTGACGCTTTGCCTTGATTCTTTGGTCTTTACCGGCCTGTTGGCATACTTCGAGGCCATATCCCTGCTGATATTCGCATACCTCATCATCGCTTTGGCGCTGCGCCTTAAAGGCGGCGGGGCCAAGGCGCGCCTCTCATTTGCCGGCATACTGGCGCTCGGGCTGTTGGGCGCAAACGACGTCCTGTACTATCGCGGCATCGAGGCGATACCGCCGCTCGCCGGGCAGTTTTTCATGACGCCCATCGGCATGGTGTTTTTCGTGTTCTGCTACGCGTTGGTGCTCTCGGTGGAGTATGCCGAGACCGAACGCGCCATGCAGGAGGCTATGGAGAAGGAACAGGCCCTTGCCGCAGAAAATGCCGCTATAGGGCGGGTGAACCTGCTCAAGACCGACCTCATGCGGACAGTCTCCCATGAGATGCGCACACCCTTGGCCGTCATCATGGGCTTTGCGGAAATAACGGCGGAGGATGTGCGCAAAAGCGGGTCGGAAGACGATACCGCCGCGAATCTGGATGCCATCGCCGCTGAGGCGAAGCGCATGGCGGACATGATGGAGGAAATGCGCCAGCTCGCCCTCGCGCAGGAATATCAAAAAGACCACAGCGCCGTGGATGCCGGCGCAGTGATACGCCAGATCGCGGGCCTGTACGCAAGGGTGCTGGAACGCAGCGGCACGGCGCTGGAGCTAAGCGTCCAGGAAGACCTGCCGCCCGTCCGCGGCAACGAGAGCGAATTGATACAGGTGCTTTTCAACCTGCTGCGCAACGCCGATGTCCACACGGAAAACGGCACAATCGCCCTTGCGGCAAAATGCGAGGGTGGTTTTGTGGATGTCGCTGTGTCCGACACCGGGGCAGGCATCCCAGCGGATCTGCTGCCCCATGTATTGGAACGCGGCGTACATGGCGAGAATGGCGGCACGGGCTTTGGCCTTGCCGTCTGCAAAGACATCGTTGACGCATATGGGGGCGAAATACATATCGAGAGCGAGGTCGGCAAGGGGACGCGGGCCACGTTCACCCTGCCCGTGGTTCAGAAAGGGAAAGACAGCGAATGAATTTAGGAACAACGCCGCAGATTATCATTGTCGAGGACGACAGGCGGCTCAGCCTGATCAACAGCCGTGCGCTTGAAACCGAA
Organism: Eubacteriales Family XIII. Incertae Sedis bacterium; assembly: GCA_031290775.1. Taxonomy (GTDB): domain Bacteria; phylum Bacillota; class Clostridia; order Peptostreptococcales; family Anaerovoracaceae; genus WRMW01. The sequence continues at coordinate 2,405 of JAITMX010000208.1, read as the reverse complement.
GGCTATGAAGTCAAGGCGGCTGCCACCCTGGAGAATGCGCGGTTTTTGATAAAAGAGGCCGCGCCAGACGTAATCCTGCTCGACGTGAAGATGCCGGACGGCAATGGCTTTGATTTCTGCCGCGAGATACGCGAGCGCACTGCCGCGCACATCATCTTCCTGACATCGGTCACAGAATCCGAAGGGGAGCTTGAAGGGCTGGTGGCGGGCGGCGATGATTATCTCCGCAAGCCATACGGCATCGAGCTTTTGCGGGAGCGGGTGAGAAAAGCGCTGCAAAAGGAACGCAGGGCGCCGCAGTCCATCACGCGCGGCCCGCTCACGCTGCATGTCGTCGCGGCGCAGGCGTCACTCGACGAAAGGGATTTGCTCCTGACGCAAAAGGAATTTGCGGTATTGCTTCTGTTGGCGCAAAACGAGGGGCGGATACTGAGCGCGGAACACATCTATGAGAAGGCATGGGGGCTGCCGATGGCGGGCGACAGAAACGCTGTGCAGATGTCCGTGTCCCGGCTGCGCGGCAAGATCGAGCCGGCGGGCTATACCATCTGCGCCTATCGCGGCAAGGGCTATGCCTTTGAGCGAGTGTGAGCGCGGCAAGCCGCAAACCTAACAATTATGACAGCTTCGCTTTTCCTGCAGGAAAAGCCCTTATGCTTTTTTATTACGGACGCAAATTCCTACACCGGGGCAAACGACTGAACGATTGTGATTATGGGAGGCACTTAGGATATGAAAATGGGCAGCATGAAAATGAAAACGAAACGCAGGCCGGCCGAGAAGATGATGCGCGCACTGCTCGTCGCGGCGCTGGTTTTCCCCCTCATGCTGCTGCCCGCCACGGCGTTTGCGACAGAGGATCGGCAGGACGGCGAAATCACCGCCTTTGCGGCGGGCGACTACAATGCCGGGGACATAGCCGCCATCAACGCCATTATCTCCGGCAACGGCTTGGCTTGGACGCCCGCCTCCCCTGCCGACGGCTCCTATGTCCCGGCGGACTGGCTTGCCACATGGTCGCCTGCTTCGACCAACAAGCGTATTATCCAATTGGACTTAGACAACAGCAGCCTGGCCGGCGCACTGGACGTATCGGGGCTGATCGCGCTGGAGCTTCTTGCATGCAACAACAATCAACTGGCCGCACTGGACGTATCGGGGCTGATCGCGCTGAGGAATCTACAGTGCAATTCCAATCAGCTGGCCGAACTGGACGTATCAGGGCTGAGTGCGTTGGAGACTCTGTTGTGCGTCAACAATCGCTTGACCCGATTAGACGTGTCGGGGATCGCGTTGTTCACTCTTGATTGCAGTGTCAATCAACTGGCCGAACTGAACGTATCGGGGTCGCTGAAGGTTCTATCCTGCATGTACAATCAGTTGGCCGAATTAAATGTGTCGGGGCTGAGCTTGCTGCAGGATTTCAACTGCTCCTACAATCAGCTTGGCGCGCTCGATTTGACAGGGGTGACCGCCCTGATGAATTTTGACGGCAGCAACCAGGCGCTTGCGCCCACGCTCGCCGGCGGCGCGGGCAGCTACAGGGGGGCTGTTGCCATGAACGCCAACACCATATTTGGCAGCGCCGCCCTGAGCTATTCCGGCGGCACGCTGACCAGCACAAGCAATGCCGTGGCGGCCTCCACCTTTACAAGCGATCTCGGCACGGCCAAGTCGTTGTCGGGCACGCTGTCGCTGGCTTATACCACGCTGTCCGGCGACGCCGGCCTTGTCTCCGTGGCGGGGCAGGCCGCCACAGCGGGCGCTGGGGCCGGGACGGCCGGCGCGCCCAAGACGGCGGGCGTCACGGTGTCAAACAGCACAACGTCCATCACGCTTGCGGATATTGTAGCGGCAACAGGCGCGACGGCGCACATCTACCCAGGCAGCGGGTTTTCAGCAAACGAGGACAGCGCCATCGGCCTGAACATCGGCACAAACCACATCTACATCAAGGTCACCGCACAGGACGGGGCCACAATACTGTACTACGACGTGACGGTGACAAGGCTGCCCGGAGACGCCGGGCCTGCTCCTGCAGCAGGGCAAGCCGTCACGGCCGGCGCGCCCAAGACCGGCGATGGCAACAACGTGGCGCTTCTGCTGACAATCTGCATAGCATCCCTGCTCTGCTTGATTGCCTCTGCATACGCCCGGCGAACGCGATAAGGCGGAGCGGCGAAAACGGCCTTTCTTAGGCAGACACAAGCCCCGAAAATCCAGATGCTTTTCAACGTAACTGTTCAGACTTGCCTCGTCATTGCGAGCGAAGCGAAGCAATCCAGTGGATAATGGATTGCCGCGGTCGCTGCGCTCCCTCAGTCACTTTCACAAAATCAAAGATTTTGGAAAGTGTTGCATAAGGTCTTCTTGCAAATCTCTGCGAGATTTGAGAAGCACCATTA
>JAITMX010000118.1 GCA_031290775.1 Eubacteriales Family XIII. Incertae Sedis bacterium | reverse complement strand
CCCGGCGCCATGGCGCCGGTCTTGGGGTCGAGATAGGAAACGCTCGCGCTGTCAATGTATGGGTTTGACACGTACTGAAGCGCGTCGGGCGCCGCCGGCAGCGCGAGCTGTCCCGCGTACACGCCCTTGAATGTGCCGGCCGTGCCGATGCTGTCCCCGATTTTTTTGGACGCGAGGGCGTCAAAGCCCATCGTTTCGCCGAGCGCGTCCGCCACGCCGAAAATGCTTGGCTGGCTCCAGTGCAGATCCGTCTTGTAAAAATCCCGCGCCGCGAGCGCGCCCGCCAGGTCGATGGCTTGTATGCACGCGCCAAGCGCCTCGGCGCAAATCCGACGCGCCGTGACCGGTTTGTAGCCCGGCAGGTATTTGCCCGCGTAGAGGCTCTTGTCGGGAATGGCCGTCGCGTAAATGTTGAAGCCCCCATCCGCGAATGTGCCGTCGTTGAGCCCCCACGCCATGGTGTTGATTTTTTCCATCGCTTGGCGCCAGTTTTTTTCGTTGATTTTTTCATGGATTCATTGCCCCGCCAAACAAACTATTGCGCGACGATTCAAGGGTATGCAGCCACTCTCCCTTAAAACCTAAAGTAAATGAACGGGTTGAAAGACCCGTCAACCAAATACGCCGTCACGACGATGAGCAGCGCAAGGACGAAAACAGGCTCGAGCACGGACAGCGCCTTGGCTCCCCTGCCGGACGCGGCGAGACAGGCGGCTGCGCGCGCGGGCAGCGGCGTTGCGCCGAGCGCGGCGACGGCAAGCGGAACGAGGTAACTGCGCAGATAATACAAAGGCTCCGGGCCCGCGAAGGCGTCCGCGCCGCCAAACATGGCGGACAGCCGGCCCGCACCTTGCGAGAGCGTGTCCGCGTCGAAAAAAATCCATCCCACAAGGAACGCGAGCATCACGTAAAAATGCCGAAGGGCGGAAAGCGGAAATCTCGCCGGGGCCTTGTTATTATTCAAAAATGCGAAGCGGCTGAGGATGTATTTTTCGAGCAGCAGGAGCAGGGCGTAGTACAGGCCCCATAGGATGAAATTCCAGCCCGCGCCGTGCCAAAAGCCCGTCAGCAGCCACACGAAAACGATGTTGAAGAGATGGCGCAGCGGGCGGACGCGGTTGCCGCCGAGGCGGATGTAGACGTAGTCGCGAAACCAGCTCGACATCGAGATGTGCCAGCGCCGCCAGAAATCCGTGACGCTCGCGGCGATGTACGGGTAGTTGAAATTTTCGAGAAAACGGAAGCCGAAGATGCGGCCAATGCCGATGGCCATGTCGCTGTAGCCCGAAAAGTCGAAGTAGATATGCAGCGCGTAGGCGGCCGCGTACAGCCACACAAAGAGCGCGCTGCTTTCGCCGCCTGCCTCGGAAGCCTTGTAAACAGCGACGAGCTCGCCGAGCGTGTTTGCGATAAGGACCTTTTTTGCGAGCCCAAACACGAAGCGCCGCGCACCGAGGCGAAAGTCTTCCGGGGTATGTTTGCGGGAGCCGAGCGCTTCCTCGACATGGACGTAGCGCACGATCGGCCCCGCGATGAGCTGCGGGAACAGCGTCACGTAGGTCGCGAAGGCGGGCAGGTTTTTTTGCACTTTCGCGGCGCCGCTGTACAGATCGATGTCGTAAGAAAGAATCTGGAACGTGTAAAAACTGATGCCGATGGGCAGCGCGAGCCGGAGCAGGCCCGCCGACGCGCCAAACAGCGCGTTCGCGTTTGCGATGAAAAAGTCCGAATACTTAAAGAAGCCGAGGCAGCCGACGCCGACGGCCACAGCCCCAAACAGCGCCAGCTTCATCAGGCGCTTGTCGCCGCGCCCGCGCCCGCGTTCGATGAGCAGGCCAAAAAACCAGCCCGAAACCGCCTGCCCGAGCATGAGCAGGACATAGACGGGCTCGCCCCACATATAAAAGACGATGCTTGCGCCGAGCAGCACAAAGTTGCGCGCCCGCACGGAGCCGTTCCGGACGGGCACGAGAAAATAGGCAAGCAGCACGATCGGGAAAAAATAATACAGGAATGAAACGCTTGAAAACAGCATATCCCGGCGATTCCCCGTCTGTGTCCCCGGCGCAGCGCCCTTAGTTCAGTGCCAGGCCGCCCGCCGCCGCGCCGCCGCTTGCCCCAGAGTTCGCCTCGCCCTTGTAGAACACGTCCGTCTCCGAAACGCTGCCGCCCGCAGCGGCCTTGAACGCCTCCGCCAGCGCCTCCGTCTCGGCGGCTCTGCCCACAGCGAGCAGGACATAGCTGCCGGAGCTGACCGTCAGCGACTGCTCGGGGGCGACGCAAATCCATTTGCCGGAGTCAAAGCCGCCCGCGATCTGGGCCTTGACCTCGACCGCGTCCTTTGCGTCCGTGCATTTTACCAAGGCGACTTCAAAGGCGTTTGTCATAAGCGCGCCTGTAGACACCGTCGCTTCCGCCACATCCGTGACAAATGTTTCCTCGCTCAGCCCGAGAAGGCCGCCCGCGTTTTCGGCCGTGACCGGATCGGTCAGGACCGGGGGCATCGCGTTTGCCTCGCCGAGCGCGGCGTTTGCGTCCGCGACCACTTGCCCGATGATGTCCGCTGTCGTACCTGTCAGCGTGTCGGCCAGCGCGCCTGAGCCTTCGGCAGACGCCCCGCCCGATTCGTTTTCAGGGCTTCCGGAACCCCCGCCCGAGCCACTGCCCGACCCGTTGCCCAAGCAAGCCGCAAACAGCAAAACCACAGCTGTCAAAATTGCCAAAGCCACATTCTTTTTCATTTCACATTCCCCTCCCCAAATGCGCAATCCCTTGCGCGTCATTCCTCTGCAAAGATATTTCGGATATTTTTATCATAGCACAATACGGAGCAATAAGGCTCGTTCGCTTGCCCAAGTTGCCTATCGCACATCATCGCACCGTGCTCTGTAATGACCATTTCCACACTGATGTCATGCGTCTCTCTCGGAACAGCATCCACGACCATTTCCGCATAGCAAAGGACGGATGTGCGCGCCCTGCTCTTTTCGAGCCAGCGGTCATAAAATCCGCCGCCGTAGCCAAGCCTGTATCCTTCGCGGTCTGCACAAACACACGGTGCAACAACGAGATCAATCTGCCCCGGGGGCACGATGGGACAGTTTCCACCCGGCTCAGGGATGCCATATTTTCCATTTTGCAGATCGTCAAGAGCCTTGATTTCACGCGCTTCCATAATGCCCTTTGCAAAACAGAACGGTACGCAAACCTGTTTGCCCGCTGCAAGGCTCTCGTAAATGAGAGCGCGCGTATCCGGCTCATGCCCCACGCTCACATAGGCAAAAATGACAGCAGCCGTCCGATATACGGGCAATGAAGTCAATGCCGCCAGGATCGCATGATTGAAGCCGGCCTGCTTTGCGGGATCCAATGCATCTCTTTTTTCAATCATCCTTTTTCGAAATTCGCTTTTGTCCATTATTTTTTTATCAACCTGCGGCCTTTATGCGACCGCGCAAATTTTGCCATGAACCATTCTGAAAACACATAATTGTTCACTCTTTACCAGCGGGATCATGCCTTTGCGATATACAGCTCCTCCGAGGCGAGCGCTTCTTCTTCGAGCGCCGCGATGCGCACCGCCCCCAGCAAGCCCTCCGATGCCTCAATCTGCCCGATTGCCGGGCGCGTCGCCGGATGCTTTGGCAGGAAGACCGTGCAGCAGTCCTCGTATGGCAGGATGGAAATCTCATATGTGCCGATGTCGCGCGCACGTTCGATGATGTCGATCTTGTCGAGCGCGATGAGCGGCCGCAGCACGGGAAAGGAAGACGCCCGGTCTGTCACCGCGATCCCCTCGGCGGTCTGGCTCGCCACCTGTCCGAGATTTTCGCCTGTGACGAGAAACCCGCATCCCTCGCGCTCGGCGACGCGCGATGCGATGCGCATCATGAAGCGGCGCACGAGGATGGTCATCTCGTTTTCCGGGCAAACCTCCGCGAGCGCTTCCTGCGCGGGCAGCAGATTGAGGATGTGCACCTTGACGCGGCCGCAGTAGGACGCGAGGGTATCCGCAAGCTCTGCGGCCTTTTCCTCCGCGCGCTTGCTCGTATACGGATAAGAATGGAAATGGACAGCCTCGATTGCCATGCCGCGTTTTGCCATATACCACGCGGCGACCGGGCTGTCGATGCCGCCGGAAAGCAGCACAAGGCCCTTGCCGTTTGTGCCGAGCGGCAGCCCCCCGAAACCTTTGAGCATATCCTCGTAGAGCAGCACATTTTTGCGCCGGAGATGGATGTGCAGGCGCAGCTCGGGATCGTTCACGTTGACCTTGACCAGATCCGCGAAAGCGTCTATGACGGCCTCCCCCGCGGCGGCGGCCAGCTCGGGCGAGGTGATGGGGTAGGTCTTGTCCGAGCGTTTGCCGAAGATTTTGAAAGTCAAGGGGCGTTCAGGGCAAACAAGCGCACCCGCCGCGCCCGTTTCACGGCCCAGCCGTCTTTCGACCCATTGGACTGCAGCCTCCTTGATATCGATGGGCTCGCGGGAAGCAAGTTCCCAAGCGGGGCTCACGGTCGCGACGCCAAAAACGCGCAGGATTTTTTGCGCGAGCGCCTCCTCGTCCCCCGGCGCGTAGCCGCGCACGACGATGAGCCCGTCCACAATCTCGCAAATCGGTTTTTGCGCATCCCCCTCTTTTGAAAAGCGCTGGCCGATGCCCTTGCGGATGCGGCGCAGCAAAGTCTTTTCAAAGTAGGGCTTGTTCATGCCTTTCAGGGCAATCTCGCCGTAGCGCACGATGAGGATGTTTTGCGTATTCACCGGAAAGACCCCACGCGTCGATAGCGTTCCACGGCGTTTTTCAGGCGATCGACGACAAAATCCATCTCGCCGGCCTCGTTCAGATGGCTGATTCCAAATCGGATTGCGCCCTCTGCGGCTTCCTTTGGCACACCGACCGCCGCGAGCGTCCCGCTCTCCTTGGGGCCGTCCTTGCCGAGCGAGGCGCAGGCCGCGCCCGTCGAAACAAAGATACCGCTCTTTTCGAGTTCATGCAATATGACCTCTGCGCGCGTCCCGAGAAAACTCACATTTAACAGATAGGGGCTTGAACAGCCCGGTTTGCCCGTGACCGTCGCGTCCGCAGGGCTGTTGACGCGCACATCAGGGATCTCCGCCTTGATGCCCTCGAGCAGCCGGCGGCGGCAGGCGTTTGCCTGCTTGGCGTGGCCGACGATGTCTGCGGACGCAATGCGCGCGCTGACGCCAAAACCCGCGATGCCGGGTACATTTTCGGTGCCGGAGCGGATGCCGTTTTCCTGGCCGCCCCCGAAGAGAATCGGGTGGAGCCGGCCGGGATTGGCCGCGTACAGCGCACCCACCCCCTTCGGCCCGTGAATCTTGTGCGCGCTCATGGACACAAAATCCACGCGGCGAAAATCGCCGTTCACGACGTCTATCGCAAGTTTGCCATAGGATTGCACCGCGTCAACATGAAACAGAATCTGCGCGCCGTGATCGGAATTGTACAGCGAAACAATCCGCGAAAGCTCCTCGATCGGCTGAATCGTCCCGATCTCGTTGTTTACGTGCATGACGGAAACGATGACGAGCCGCTCCTCAAGCAGCGCGCGAAAAGCGCTCACGTCCACCTGCCCTGGGAAAGCGGCATCCGCGCCGTGCACGGGGATTTGCAAGACGCGGATTCCTCGCGCACCGAGCGCCTGCGCCGCCGCAAGCACAGCCGGGTGCTCGACCTCCGACACAAGGAGAGCGCCCTGCTTCTGCGCCGCCTGGGCATAAAAAGCGGAGAACAGCGCCAGATTGTCGGCTTCCGTCCCCCCGCTTGTAAAAACAATATTGCCGGGTTTTGTCCCGAGTGAAAACGCAATCTGGTGCCGCGCCTGCTTGACGAGCCGCTCCGCCTCCTGCCCCGCCGTGTGCAGCGAGGAAGGGTTGGCGTAGTGTTCGGTCATAGCGAGATATACCGCCTTTGCCGCTTCCGGATAGACCTGTGTCGAAGCGCTGTTGTCGAGATATATTTTCATCGCGGCCGCCTGTGACGGGCCCGGCTACTTCGCGTAGTCCACGGCCCTGGTTTCGCGCAGCACGTTCACCTTGATCTGGCCCGGGTACTCCATTTCGCTCTCGATCTTTTTGCTGATGTCGCGCGCGAGGAAGACGATGTCCTTGTCGGAAACCTCTTCGGGCCTTGCGATGATGCGAATCTCGCGGCCTGCCTGGATCGCGTACGAATGGTCGACGCCTTTCGTGGTATTCGCGATCTCTTCCAGTTGCTGCAATCGCTTGATATAGGTCTCAAGCGTTTCCATGCGCGCGCCGGGACGCGCGGCGGACAGCGCGTCGGCCGCCGTGATGAGCACCGCCTCGAGGTTTTTCGCTTCATAATCGCCATGGTGCGAGGCCATGGAGTCAATGACCGCCTGCGACTCTTTGTATTTTGTCAAAATCTCAATACCGAGATCGACATGCGTGCCCTCGCGCTCGTGATCGACGGCCTTGCCGATGTCGTGAAGCAGCCCCGCGCGTTTCGCGAGTTTGGGGTCGAGGCCGAGCTCGCTGGCCATGAGCCCCGCAAGATGGGAAACCTCGGTCGAATGTTTCAGCACGTTTTGGCCGTAGCTTGTGCGGTATTTGAGCCTGCCGATGAGCTTGATGACCTCCGGGTGCAGATTGTGCACGCCCGTGTCAAAGCTCGCCTGCTCGCCCGCCTCCTTGATGATGTTGGCCACTTCCTTCTCGGCTTTGTTGACCATCTCCTCGATGCGCGAGGGATGGATACGCCCATCGACGATGAGCTTTTCGAGCGACAGGCGCGCGACCTCGCGCTTGACCGGGTCGAAGCCGGACAGCACGACAGCCTCCGGCGTATCGTCGATAATCAGGTCGATGCCCGTCATGCTTTCGATCGCCCGGATGTTGCGGCCCTCGCGGCCTATGATACGGCCTTTCATATCGTCGCTTGGCAGCGGCACGACCGAGACCGTAATCTCCGCCACATGGTCTGCGGCGCAGCGCTGGATCGCGCCCGTGATGATCTCTTTGGCCTTGCGCTCGCCGTTTTCGCGGGCTTCGGCCTCGATCTCTTTCACGAGGACGGCGGCCTCGCCGCGCACTTCGCGCTCGATATTGGAAAGCAGGATCTGCTTGGCCTCCTCGCGCGTATAGCCCGAAATCTTTTCGAGCTCGTCGTTTTGGCGATCGACGGCGCTTTGCAGATCGGCTTCCTTCGCAATCAGGCCGCGCTCTTTTTTCGTAATCTCTTCTTCCTTTTTTTCGATGTTCTCAATCTTGCGGTCAAGCATCTCTTCTTTCTGAATGAGACGGTGCTCGGATTTGGAAATTTCAAGCCTGCGTTGCTTTATCTCCTCATCTGTCTCTTTTTTGATGCGGTGCGCCTCTTCCTTTGCTTCGAGCACCTGCTCTTTTCTGACGGACTCTGCTCTTTTCTCTGCATCAAGAATAAGGTTTTTCGCCTTTTGCTCGGCATTGCCGATCGTCTTTTCACCGATGGACTTCCGAACGATATAGCCAAAGAACAACCCGACTGCCGCAGCTATGACGGCAATCACGACAACAATAATTGTGTCTATTGTAAACACCTCCCTGTGTGATCAAAACGATCTATATCATATTGAAACGACGCCCGCTTATTCTTGCGCCGCGGAGATAATAGTCAATTTTTTTCAAGTTGCCATTATAACACCTTGTACATTATAATGTCCTAAGTTCGTTATTGTCAAATACTTGGAAAAATTTACGGGGAATTTATTGTTTTTTGAACTATTCAAGCGCATAGACAAGGTGCTTTTGACCCTTCCGGCCCTGCTCGGCGCCATCAGCTGCCTGATGATTTCGAGCATTGACGCCACGGCCGCCGCGCCGTACGCAAAGGCCGTCATTATCCAAATCGTCGCTTACGCCATCGGATACGGCCTGCTCATTGCGGCGGTCGCGTTTGACTACAAGCATTTTTTCCGTTTCGACAAGCTGCTTTACGCGGCGGCGGTTGCGGTACAGTGCCTCGTTTTCGTACCCGGCCTCGGTGAGGAAATCTACGGGACAAGGGCGTGGATCAACCTCGGGGCCATCACGCTGCAGCCTTCGGAATTTGTCAAAGTGCTCTTTGTGCTCGTGTTCGGCGCCTATCTCACGCGCCACCGGGATGATTTGAAAACCTTCGCCGGCTTTCTGCTCGCCTTTCTGTACGGCCTGCCCATCGCGGCATTGGTCGCCTACGTGGACATGGGCGCGGGCATCGTCCTCTTTGTCATGCTCGTCTTGATGATCTTCGCGGCGGGGCTGCGCGCGGGCCTCTTTGCGCGCCTCGCGCTTGTGTTTGTCATCTGTGTTCCGGTCGTTTACCGTTTTCTCGAGCCGCACCAAAAAGAACGGTTCGCGGCCTTCCTGCACCCGGACGACCTCTCCATCGATGCCGTCCATCAGGTCTATCAGGCAAAGGTCGCCATCGGCAGCGGCGGCTTTTTCGGCAAAGGCTACCGCCAGGGCATCATCAAGGAGTCGGGGCTCCTGCCAGTCCAAGACTCGGACTTCATCTTTCCGATCATCTGTGAAGAATTCGGCCTCGTCGGCGGCTTTGCCCTGCTTGTGATCTACGCCGTTTTGTTTGTGCGCATCTGGTGGACGGTCGCGAAAGCGACGGAGCTTTTCGGGGCGCTCATCGCCATCGGCTTTCTTTGTATGTTTGGCTTTCAAATTTTTGAAAATATCGGCATGGCGATGGGCCTCATGCCGGTCACGGGCATCACCCTGCCCTTTATCTCCGCAGGCGGCAGCTCCGTCGTGGCAGGCATGGCCTCCGTCGGCCTCATCATGAGCGTCCATTTCCGCGATACAAGCCGCGGTCTGAAATATTTGTGATTGCCAGAAACAATTGCAAAGCGGCCCTGCATCTCACCGATGCCTGGCCGCTTTCGCATTTATTGCCCCGGCAGTTTAAAGTTGGACATCCATGCCGGCCTGTTCTGTTCTTTGTTCTACTCCTCTGGGAAGAGCGCCGTTGACAGATAGCGCTCGCCCGTATCCGGGAGCAGAGCCACGATGGTCTTGCCCGCGTTTTCGGGGCGGTTTGCGAGCTGTGTCGCCGCGTAAAGCGCCGCGCCGGACGAAATGCCGACGAGCAGCCCCTCCGCTTTTGCGACCGCCTTGGCCGTCTCAAACGAATCGTCGTTGGCGACGGTGATGACTTCGTCGTAAATCTCCGTATTCAGCGTATCCGGCACAAAGCCCGCGCCGATGCCCTGTATCTTGTGCGGGCCCGAGCGCCCCTCTGAAAGGACGGGGGAATCGGTCGGCTCGACTGCGACGATTTTGACGCCGGGGTTTTTGGATTTCAAGAATTCGCCGACACCCGTAATCGTACCGCCCGTGCCGACGCCGCTGACAAAGATATCGACATTGCCATCTGTATCGTTCCAAATTTCGGGGCCGGTCGTCTCTCTGTGGACGCGCGGGTTTGCCGGATTGACAAACTGGCCGGGGATGAAGCTGTTCGGCGTTTCCGCCGCGAGCTCTTCCGCTTTCGCGATCGCGCCTTTCATCCCTTTCGCGCCTTCGGTCAGCACAAGCTCCGCGCCGTAGCCCTTGAGCAGCTTGCGGCGCTCAATGCTCATCGTCTCGGGCATCGTCAAAATGATGCGATAGCCGCGCGCGGTCGCGACGGCGGCAAGGCCGATGCCCGTGTTGCCGCTCGTCGGCTCGATGATGACGGAGCCGGGCTTGAGCGAGCCATTCGCCTCGGCGTCTTCGATCATCGCTTTTGCGATACGGTCCTTGACGCTGCCTGCCGGATTGAAGTATTCGAGTTTTCCGATGATTGTCGCTGAGACGCCCTTTTCTTTGTTGTAAGCGCCAAGCTCGAGCAAGGGTGTGCCGCCGATGAGATCTGTCAGATTTTTTGCGATTTTGGCCATTTCAGTTTCCTCCCGCATTCGCTGCTGCAAAATTGACCCATTAGTTTATACATATTAAATATATATGTTATATATGAGTATATGGCTTGTTTTCGTCTTTGTCAAGTATTTTTGCAAAATCTTTGTTATTGTTTTTGCAAAATCGTAACTGCTCAGACACCATGCTATTGCAAGCCAATTGCCCGTCATTGCGAGGGAGCGCAGCGACCGCGGCAATCCATTATCCGCTGGATTGCTTCGCTTCGCTCGCAATGACGAAGC
>JAITMX010000109.1 GCA_031290775.1 Eubacteriales Family XIII. Incertae Sedis bacterium | reverse complement strand
CTCCATATCCCCCCCGAAGTCGAGGCGAAGATGGATGCGCTCCTATTGCTTCGGGACGACGTGCAAAAAACGATTGCGTATTGCGAGGAAGCAAACGCAAAAGTTTATGACCCCGCAAGCGGCCATTCCATCGGCTTTCTCCAAAGCAGGCTTGTCACGGTTTGGGCCGAATACGAAATCAGCGAAGAAGGGCGCGCGTCGGTATACAATGTATACAGCCACCGCATGAAAATAGAACGGTGAATCGGCAATTACAGATATGAATGGCGACGGAAACCACATCGATGAAACCACCCTCCTCTGCGCGCGCTGCGGCGTACCGCTCGAGCGCGTCACGACGAAGTTTTCCTACCTCGGCCACGAGTTCACGCACCCCATCCCCAAATGCCCGCTTTGCGGCCAAGCCTATATCCCCGAGGCGCTCGCAACCGGCAAAATCTCCGAGGTGGAGACCATGCTCGAAGACAAATAGGTTCGTTTGCGGCGGATGAATCAGGCAGGGATGCCGAATATTGCCAAAAATAAAAAAACGCAAAAACATTTACGCAAAGGTATGTTTTTGCTATAATGCCGATAACATATTCTATCAATCAATTTGAGAAGGAGGTTGGATATGGCATACACAATTGATGACTCTTGCATCGCATGCGGCGCCTGCACGGCAGACTGCCCCGTAGACGCGATCAGCGAGGGCGACATCTACACTATCGACGCCGGCATATGTATTGACTGCGGCGCCTGTGCTTCGGCGTGTCCCGTGGGGGCTCCCAAGGAAGCATAACCCAACAAAGCGGAACAGCGGTATCTGCTGTTCCGTTCAAACAGCTGCGTTTACGCAGTGAATCACAAAGCACGAGACCCTACAGCCCCGTGCTTTTTCTTTTGCTTTCACTTTTCGGCCTGTCCCCAACCCGCAGATCAGCCGATTTTGGATTCGACGTATTTGACGATGTCGCCGACATTTTCAAAACCCTCTGCGGCGGAGTCCGAAATCTCAATGTCAAATTCTTCTTCGATGCCCATGATTATTTCGACGGCATCGAGGGAGTCGGCTTCGAGGTCTTTCATCAAGCTTGTTTCGGACGTGATTTTGCCTTCGTCCACTTGGATTTTGTTGGCGATGATTCCTTTGATTTTTTCAAATACCATTTTGTTCCTCCATATGCTTTTCAACTGTGTGATTTCAATCTGCATTATAGTAGATATTCAAGGCGAATGCAATATTTTCATTGAAATAAAAAATCATTTTACGCATTACATATATATAACAATACGTTTTCAGCATAATCGTATTGAGACTGTGCGGAACCCGCAGAATATGATACAATCTATTGCTGTGTATGCGTGGACGGTAGGTAAATACAAAAACGAGCAGGAAGCGTATATGGCGTTGGCGCTGCGCGAGGCGCGCAAGGCCGCGCGGACCGGCGAAGTCCCGATCGGCGCCGTGATCGTGAAAGACGGCGAAATCGTCGGGCGGGGCTTCAACCGTATCGAGAGCGGACGGGACCCTACGCTGCACGCGGAGATCATCGCCATCAGGCGCGCGGCCAAAAAGCTCGGTGCGCGGAGGCTCGTCGGCTGCACGATGTACGTGACGGTCGAACCTTGCTCGATGTGCGCGGGCGCTGCCGTGCTTGCAAGGCTTGACGCTGTGGTGGCGGGAGCCGAAAGCGACAAATCGGGCGCCTGCGGAAGCGTCAAGGATATCCTTGCGTCGGACAGCCTCAACCACCGTGTCGAATATACGGTTGGCGTGTCGGGGCAGGAATGCGCGGCTGTGCTCAGCGGGTTTTTCAAGGGGCTGAGGGCGCGGCGCGGTGAAGAAGGAAAGTAGCGGAGGAATAAATTTGATGAAAACATTTGCAAGAGTATCGGGCGTCGTCGCCTTCTTGATGATCGTGCTGACCCTTGCTTTGGCGGCTCCGGCGCTCGCGGCCGGCGGTACGCTGGAATTGATCAAAAGCACGCCGGAAAACGGCAACACACGCGTCCCAATCGAAAACGTGGGCGTCAAATTATTTTTCAAAGGCGATGTGACGGCAGAAAGCGTCTGGGCTGGCAACAAGGGCTGTTTCAGCTTGACGGACAGCAAAGGCAAAGAAGTGCCGTCCTCGGCGTACCCGGGCGTAAAGAAAGGCGAAGAGGGCTATATCCTCGTGCTTGCGCAGCCCGTGCCGCTGAAAGAGGGCCAGCCGGGCCAGCTTGCGCAAAAGAGCGATTACAAGCTGACGATTTCGGGCGACCTCGCATCGGCGGACGGGGCGAAGCTCGGAAATGCCATGACGATCGATTTCACAACGATGGACGTGGCGGCCAATTCAAAGCTCAGCATGATGCTCATGGTGTTGATGATGGTCGCCGTCATCGCGCTCATGTTCGTGACGAATTGGCGCAAGATGAAAGCGGAGGCGGAAGCCGCCGCGCTGATGAAGGCCAACCCCTACCGTATCGCGAAGGAAAAGAGCATTACGGTTGATGAGGCGAAAGCCCTCATCGCAAAAGCCAAAGAGAAAAACCAAAAGCAGCTTGACAAGGTCGGCGGCAAGACGCCGGCGCTTGAAGAGAAAAAGAGCGCCGTGCCGCGCATCGAATCCAAGAAAAAGAAAAAGAATACGCATAAGGTCAAAGGGCCGCGCCCCATTTCGGAAGGCGGCGGCGTTTACAAGACGGGCCGAAAGGCCGAGAAAGCGCGCAAGGCGAAAGCTGCGGCCGTGCGCAAGGCCGCGTCCGGCGGGCAAAAACAGGCAGGCTCCGGCGCAGGGAAGACGCAAAAGGGCAAGAGCAAAAAGAAGTAGCGGGGATGCCGCGATGTTGCTGAAGGCTCCGGCCAAAATCAATCTGACGCTCAAAATCCTGTCAAAACGGGCAGATGGCTATCATGAGATATCGAGTTTGATGCGCGCGATCCGCCTCTTTGACGAGGTGGAGATTGTTTTGCGGGAGACAAAAGGGGACGTCAGACTGTGTGAAAACGCTGCTGTCTTTGCGAGCGAAGCGAAGCAATCTATAAAGACATCTTGCAAACCGGGCCTTCATGGATTGCCACGTCGCTGCGCTCCTCGCAATGACGGGCTTTCCACACAGGCTGACGCTTCATTTGTCCTGCATTTGGGGGGCATGCCCGGCGTGCCGGACGGGCCGGGCAATCTGGCGTATCGGGCTGCGGCGTTGATGTGCGCGGAGTCAAAAAAAGAAACAAATGAACCGTCCCCTTTTGCCCTGATAGACATCACGCTGAAAAAACGCATCCCGGTAGCGGCGGGGCTGGCTGGCGGGTCGGCGGACGCGGCGGCCGTGCTGCTTGGGCTGGCAAAACTGTTGCTGCCGAGTGCCGATACCCGGGAGATCGCAGCGCTCGGCGCGGCACTCGGCGCGGATGTGCCGTTTTGCGTGTATGCCTGTGCAGCGGCAAATCCATCCCTCGGCTATGAAGGCGCCGGTGCCGCGCGCGCTGAGGGCGTAGGCGAGCGGTTGACGCTCATCCCTGAAGCGGAAAAAGCATTCGTCGTCCTTGCCAAGCCGCAGGTCGGCGTTCCAACAAAAGAAATATACGCACTTTTTGACAGCCCTAACCCGATTTCGCGAAGGGCAAATGAACCGTCCCCTTTTGTCCGCGCCTCGGACAACGATCTTGAGGCCGTCTGCGCGTACGCCTATCCGATTGTAGCCGAAACGCTGGCCCGCTTGAAAGCCCTTTGCGCCGAAGAGGCCATGTCCGCCCCGGTTCATGGCGCAACCGCATCAAACGACAAAGCCGCAGCAAACACGCCAAATGCGCCAACCGCCAAAGTACAGCTTTCCGGCAGCGGCCCTACGGTATTTGCCTGCTTTGGGGACAAAGCTGCGGCAACACACGTATTTGCCCGCGCAAAAACAGCTTTTCCCGGAATGTTCGTTTTTCTGGCAGAAACGCTATAGCGCCATGCTTGATTTTCCTGCTGCAAAATGTTTGAATGTCTATGGCCGTATGGAGCAATATTTATAGAAAGGTGTCGCAAAATGTCTTATAAGGAAATGATTCCCGCAGAAGAATACGCAAAGATCGTAGCGCGCGACGAAGCGTGGGCACAGGGCATCCACGATTATTTGCAGAACATGGCCGGCAAGGACAAGTTTATGAAATTCATGAACATACGACCACAGGCCACCATCAAGCGTATGTTTGAGGACAGCGCGGCGCTGTACGGCGACCGGCCGGCGTTTCATGAAAAACCGACGCACAAAGAGCCATATCAGGTGTATACATACAACGACGCGCTTGCGCGTTTCAATCAAATCGGTACGGCCTTGCACGCGCGCGGGCTGCGCGGCGCGAGGATTTCCGTCATCGGCGACAACAGCTACGCGTGGGCGACGGCCTATCTGGCGGTCGTCTGCGGCACAGGCGTTGTCGTCCCGCTCGACAAAGAGCTGACGAAAGACGAGATCGAGCAGCTGCTCGTCACGGCGGATGTCGAGGCTGTCTTTTATTCGAAAAAATTCGCAAAGATGTTTGAGGAGATACGGAAGGGCGGCAAGACCAAATTGACGCTTTTTGTCCGCAACGACGCGGCGCCGGGGGATATAAAGGGGTACGAAGTTTCGGCAGACACGCTTATCGAAGAGGGAAAGAAGCTGCTTGCGGCAGGAAACCGCGACTTTCTGGACGCGCAGATCGACGCCGAGGCGCTTGGCATCCTGCTCTTCACCTCCGGCACGACGGGCTTCGCGAAGGGCGTCATGCTGAGCCACAAAAATATCTGCACCGAGCTGATGATTCCGACGACGGTCATCGGCATTGTGCCGACGGACATCTTTTTTTCGGTCCTGCCGCTGCACCATACGTATGAAAGCACCTGCGGTTTTCTCATCCCGCTTGCGCAGGGCGCGTCGATCGCGTATTGCGAGGGCCTGCGCTATATCCTCGACAACATCGCCGAGGCCAAACCGACAGTCTTTCTCGCCGTGCCGCTGCTTTTTGAAAATTTCTATTCAAAGATTTGGCAAAACGCGCGCAAAAGCGGCAAAGAAAAACTGCTCAAGGCCGTGCTCAAGGCCAACCGCGTGACGTCAAAGATCGGCATCGATCTCGGCAAGCCTTTTTTCAAGCAGATCCGCGAGCTTTTCGGCGGGCGCATGCGCATCTTCATCGCGGGCGGCGCGGCCATCAATCCCGAGATTATCGAAGGCTTCAACGCTTTTGGCATCGATATGATACAGGGCTACGGCCTGACGGAATGTTCGCCCATCTGCGCGCTCAATCCGGTGCGCGGCGGCAAGAGCGAGGGCGCGGGCTACCTCATACCGGGCTTTGACGCGCAAATCTCAGACCCGGACCCCGAAACCGGAATCGGCGAGATATGCGTCAAAGGCGACTTCGTCATGATGGGGTATTATCAAAACCAAGAAGCGACGGATGAGGTCATGGAGGACGGGTGGTTCCACACGGGCGACTATGGCTACGTCGACCCCGAACGCTTCGTCCACATCACAGGCCGCAAAAAGAGCGTTATTATCACCAAAAACGGCAAGAACGTTTTCCCGGAGGAGCTCGAATACCTGCTCGGCATCGCGCCCGTATTTGCGGAGCTCATGGTGTTTGAGCTTCCGAGCGAGCTGAACAACGACACGATCATCGCGGTCTGCGCACTGCCAAACGCCGATGAGGTCGAGGGGCGGCTCGGCAAGGGCGCGACGGACGATGCCATCGGCAAGCTGATGTGGGCAGAGGTGGACAAGGTCAATGCGGGCCTGCCCATCTTCAAAAAGATCCGCAAAGTCTATCTGCGCAAGGAGCCTTTCGACGCGACGACGTCCAAGAAAATCAAACGCTTCGTGGAGGGCAACAAGCAGGGAATCGAGGTGTAAGGTTTGGCGCCGCCGTTGTTTGATTGGGGCCAATCGTGATATACTGTTTAAGGATTGGAAATACGGGAGGTGATGAAAATGGTTTGGGTTTGCAATATCTGCGGCTATGAAGCCGAGAGCGACGGGAAGCCGGCCGAGTGCCCGGTCTGCGGCGCCGGCGAGGAAGCATTTGAGGAGAAGTAAAAGACATGGAAGAGAAAATCAAAGAGGCGCTTGAAAAAATCAGGCCCTATCTGCAACAAGACGGCGGCGACGTCGAATATGTGGACTATACGGACGACAATGTCGTAAAGGTGAGGCTTCAGGGCCACTGCGCGGGCTGCCCGATGTCGCAGATGACTGTGAAAAACGGCATCGAGCGCCTGTTGAAAGAGGCCTACCCCGAAGTGGCGAGCGTCGAGTCGGTGAGCTGACAATCCTAACCATCAAATGAATTACAAAGAAATATTGGACAGTTACAGGGACGAGGTCGTTGGCACGCTGCGCGAGCTCGTTTCCTTTCAGAGTGTGAAAGCGGCGCCCGCAGGGGCGTGGCCTTTTGGCGAGGAAGTGCAAAAGGCCTATGCGTATATGCTCGCGAAAGCGGAACGGGACGGCTTTGACACGTTCAACGCCGACAATTACGGCGGGCACATCGAATGGCCCGGGGCGGAGACGGACGAACGCGGGGAGATCATCGCCGCGGCGGACGAGACGCTCGGCATCCCGGTACACCTCGATGTTGTGCCGCTCGGGGACGGCTGGACGCACGATCCTTGGGGCGGCGAAGATGCGGGCGAGATTATTTACGGGCGCGGCACGACGGACAACAAGGGCGCTGCGGCGTGCGTCTACTACGCGATGAAAGTGCTGAAAGAAGCCGGCTATGTCCCGGCAAAAAATATACGCCTCATCCTCGGGCTCGACGAGGAGACCGGCTGGTCGGGCATGGACAAATACCTTGAGCAGGCATCGCCGCCGGATTTCGGCTTTTCGCCCGACGCGGATTTTCCCGTCATCAACGGCGAGATGGGAATGATGGTCTTTGAGATCGCGAAGAAACTTGAGCCCGGCAGGGAAAGCGGCCTATTTTTGCGCAGCATGGCGGGCGGCAGCGCACCCAATATGGTGCCGGACAATTGCCGCGCCATCCTTGTGTACGAGGACGGTCTGTCAGGAAAGGGCGGCAAGTCGAAAAAAAGCGCAAAGAGGGCGGCGCAAGGCAAAGACGCGGCCGCGCGCGACAAGGTTTTTGCCTCTGTCAAGGAAGCGGTCTCGGATTTTCGCGGCAGGACGGGCGCGAAAATCTCGTGCAAGGGCGTCGGCAGCGCGCTCGAAGTTTCTGTGCATGGCGTTTCTGCGCACGGGTCGCGCCCCGAAAAGGGCGTCAACGCGATCACGGCCCTGATGGATTTTCTGGGCGGGATAGGCCTCGCAAACGAAAGCGCACGGGACTTCGTGGATTTTTACAATACGCAAATCGGATATGAAACGGACGGAAAGAGCCTCGGCATCGCGATGGGCGACGGGCCTTCCGGCCCGCTGATCGTGAATACGGGGATGATCGGCCTCAGCCGCGAAGCCGCGATCCTGACGGTGAATGTGCGCTATCCCGTCAGCAAAAAGGAAGAGGACGTATACGACGCGCTCCGGCCCGCCATAGACAGCAATGGGCTCGGCGTCGTGAAAATATCGGGCATGGCGCCGCTCTATTACGCGCCGGACGAGCCGTTTGTCGGCACGCTTTTGGCGGTATACCGCGAAAACACCGGGGATACGGAGAGCCTGCCTGTCGTGATGGGCGGCGGCACGTACGCGCGCGCGATCCCGCGGGCTGTCGCGTTTGGGCCGAGATTTCCGGACGATGAGGAAGTCATGCACCAAAAAGACGAATTTGTGAGCATCCCGAGCCTGATGAAAGCGGCGCATATCTACGCGGACGCGATTTGCCGCCTGACGCAACGCGGCTCTCTTTTCGGGCAGGCAAGGCCATGAAAGAACAGCCGGAAGAGGCAAAACTTACAAAATCGCAAAGGCTGATGGTCGGCATCATCATTTCCGGAGGTTTTGTCACGGTGCTCAACCAGCTCGTGATGTCGCCGGCGCTGCCTACCGTCATGAAGGAGTTTGGCATCACGGCGGCGACCGGGCAATGGCTGACGTCAATCATTTTGCTTGTCAACGGCCTCATGGT
>JAITMX010000081.1 GCA_031290775.1 Eubacteriales Family XIII. Incertae Sedis bacterium | reverse complement strand
CATCCAGTCCGACTTTGCCCGCGTCCGCCGTGATGGCCAGGTTTTCGCACGTCACGCGGGACGCGTCCACGCTGCCAAAAGCATTGTCTATGGTCAAATCCCCGCAATTGAGGCCGCTGACAAGGGTGTCCCCGGCGCCGAGATTTGCGGAAACCGTCCCGAGCTTCGCGCCTTTCGGACAGGTGATTTCAAGGAAACTGTCATTGTTTCGGAAGTCGCCGATGCCGAAGTCCATCAGCCAGCCGCCTTTGTTTTTGCGCGTGGCGCTGATAACCAGCGTGTCCCCGTCGAGATTGGCGTCAATACCGCCGTAACGTTCATAATTGGCGCCTTTCAGCCCGAAAACCGCGCCCTCTTTGATCACGATGCTATGGAGATAGTCCGCGTCAATTTCGATGTTTGCAAATTTTGGATACGTCTCGTCCACGCGGACGAGTTCGCCGCGTTCCTCGAGATGCGCACCGCCCCGGTCAAACCATATGCTGTTCAGGCCGCCGGCCCCAAAGCCTGCCAGCGCGAGCCCGATGCCCACGATGAGGATGATGAGCGGAATCAGTATGGATTTTTTCATAATGCCTGCCTCCTTCTTTCCATTTTGCGTTCCCGTTTGCGGCGAATCCCGTTGAACACCTTGGCGATGCCATGCAGCAGGCGTTTGCTGCACCAGACCGAGAATCGGAAGAACAAGATGCCGCCCCCTCCGAGGGTGAGGCCGCAGCCCAGATAAAATACCGCCGTCGCCCCGTCCGCCGCAATCAGCAGGAAGCCGCCCGCGAGCCCGATGGCGCCGCCGCCCACGAGCCCAATCGACGTCCCGAAGAGCGCAATCATAACCGCGAAGAATACGACGATGATGATGGCTGTCACAAAGGCCGCAAGGATTGTCCGGGGCACGGCCGCAAGCCCCGCAAGCCAGACGGCCTTGAGGCCTTTTGCGACTGCGGCTCCTTCGCCCGGCTCTTCAAAGTCCAGCATGGCATGGTCGGCGCGTATGCCGGCCGCGAGTCCCGCCGGGGAGCCGAGTTTTTCCATCGCCTCGGCCGCGCCGTCCGGCTCGGCTTCCGCGAGATACTCAAAGTAATACAGGATCGCGTCCTCCCGGTCGTCGTCCGGCAGCTTGCGCAGATGTATTTTGAGCTCGTTGATATAGTCTTGTGTGTTCATGAGGCGGCACCTCCCAAAATCAACCCGTCGACCCTGCTGCGGAAATCCGTCCACGCGTCCCTGTACCCCGAAACCATGCCCTCCCCCTTTTCCGTAATCGAATAATACCTGCGGTTGCGCCCCTCCCAGGGCACATCGTACGCCGAAAGGCATTCGTCTTTCTGGAGCCTGCGAAGGACAGGGTAGAGCGTCGATTCCGAAATCTCAATCGATTCTTTCAGCGTCTGCGTGAGCATATAGCCGTAGGCATCCTCCTTGCGGAGTACCGAGAGCACACAAGCGTCAAGCAGCGCCGCTCCGACCGAAAAAAGCATTTTCCAAGCCTCCAATCTGTTTCAACAATCACTATGCCACTGTGTCAGCAGTCCGATGCAGCCGGGGCAGGTTCCCCCCGCTGCGCACAACTATACTATATGGCGTATAATATTGTGCGTCAATTAAGGTAGCATTAAAACCGCATTAAAACCGGCAAGCGCACCGTCGTCAAGCACACACGTCAAGCACACGTCAAGCACACGTCAAGCACAGCGAATTTGACAGAATTGGCAAATCGTATTATTATGGTATAGAAAGTAATTAGCGGCAATTTTTTACACGCGTAAAAGTTTTGTTCCGGCAAAGGGGCTCACACTCCCAAAAGCTTTTGCAGCGTGTATTTTTATGGGAACATAGGACAGAGGAGAATGAATGGCAGTACAGGCATTTCAACAATTTGAACTCACCGACCCGCTGATGCGCGGGCTTGGGAAAATGGGGTTCCAGACGCCGACAGACGTGCAGTCCAAGGCGATCAAACCGATGATGGAGGGGGGCGACCTCATCGTGCAGGCGCCGACCGGCTCCGGCAAGACTTGCGCGTTTGGCATCCCTGTGATCGAAGGCATCGATACAGGGAATGACCGCATCCAGACCTTGATTCTGTGCCCGACACGGGAGCTCGCGATGCAGACGACGGCGGTGCTCCAGCGGTTGGCGATATTCAAAAAAGGCGTCAGGATATTGGCAATCTACGGCGGCGAGTCGATCGAGCGGCAGATTCTCGGGCTGAAAAGGCGGCCGCAAATCATCGTCGCGACGCCGGGGCGGCTCATCGACCATATGAACAGAAGGACGACGCGCCTGGACCGGCTCAAGCTCGTGGTGCTCGACGAGGCGGACCGTATGCTCGATATGGGGTTTCGCAGCGCGCTCAACACGATTTTGGACGCGATTCCCGGCGAGCGGCAGACGGTTATGTTTTCCGCCACCATGCCGCGGGAAGTCCGGCAGATCGCGAAAGAATACCAAAGGAATATCCGGCAAATCAGCGTTGAGCAGGAACACATGACCGTGGACACGGTGACGCAATTCCATACGATGGTCGAAAAGAAAAAGAAGGATGCCACGCTCGTCCGCTTGATTGCGGATGAAAAGTTTGCGCTGTCCTTGGTGTTTGTCGCGCGGAAGCACCGCGCAAAGGATTTGGCGCGGACGCTGAACGCGAACGGGATCAAGTCGGCGGCGCTGCACGGCGACATGAGCCAGCCGCAGCGCGACCGCGCGATGGCGCAATACCGAAGCGGAGAGGTCGCCGTCCTGGTTGCCACCGATGTCGCGGCCCGCGGCCTCGATGTGAAAAACATCGACGCGGTCATCAATTATGATATCCCCCAGGATCCGGAGAGCTATGTCCACAGGATTGGCAGGACAGGGCGCGCGGACTGCACCGGCGTTTCCTACACCTTTGTCATGTCGGATGAAGTGGGACAGATGCGCACGATTATGAGCGTGACCAACGCGCATGTGCCAAATATCGAGCTGAAAGCATCCGAGGCTTTTGTGTCCGGCAAATCGGGCGGCGCCGCGGCCAAACAAGCCAAAGCGGAAGCGCCGGCCGCGTTCGAGCGCTATCTGAAAGAGCCGTACCGCGAACAGCCCGGGCGCGTGCGCCCCTCGGCAGGGCGCAGGAGAAAACGCGCCCGCTGAAAATATGTTGCTAAATGATTGCAAATGCAACAATCAGACCCTTGCCGGAATACCGTCAGCCGTAGAGTGCCACGGTAGACGACCACGCGCTAAAGCGCTGTCGTCCTCGAATGGGACGTTCCAGCGGTCGCAAGCGACCGGGATACGTCCGCAACGCGCCAAAGCGCTGCACTCCTGGCAGACGTCCTTCCATCGATTTGCTTGCGCAAATCGGGATAGGACTGTCAAGCTCCTGTACCACTGTCATTGCGAGCGAAGCGAAGCAATCCATGAACCACTGGATTGCTTCGCTTCGCTCGCAATGACGACGCAAGTCTGAGCAGTTGCTTGCAAATCGCAAAACAGGATCAAACAGGATCAAAACAGGATCAAAACAGGATCAAACGCGTAATTTTGCTTGCAAACGCGCCGGACTTGGTGTTTAATTATAAGGTTGAACGCATTGGGTTGCGAGAGGCCCGTTAGGAGGTAAATGTATGGATTTCAGTTTGGCCAAAGAACAAGAATTTGTCAGGAAGATGGTGCGGGAGTTTGCCGTCAAGGAAGTGGAGCCGATTGCGGCCGACATTGACAAAGAGCACAGATTCCCGGCCGAGAACGTCCCCAAAATGGCGCGCTACGGCCTGCTTGGGATACCGTTCCCGAAAGAGTACGAGGGGGCGGGCGGCGACAATGTATCGTATACGATTACGGTGGAGGAATTGTCGCGGGTCTGCGCGACGACGGGCGTCATTTGCTCCGCGCACACATCGCTGTGCGCCTGGCCGATTTTCAACTACGGCACCGAAGAGCAAAAGGCAAAGTATCTGCCCGACCTTTGTTCCGGCAGGAAACTCGGCGGGTTTGGGCTGACCGAGCCCAACGCGGGGTCGGACGCGGCGGGGCAGCAGACGCGCGCGGTCGACATGGGCGACCACTGGCTCATCAACGGCTCCAAGATTTTCATCACGAACGGCGGCGTCGCCGAGACGTTTTGCATCATGGCGATGACGGACAAATCCAAGAAAACGCGCGGCATTTCCGCGTTCATCGTCGAGAAAGCGTTTGACGGGTTTTCAATCGGAAAGATCGAGGACAAGATGGGCATCTGCGGCTCTTCGACAGCCGAGCTCGTATTCCAAAATATGAAAGTGCCAAAGGAAAACATTCTCGGCAAGCCCGGCGACGGTTTCAAGGTCGCGATGTCGACGCTTGACGGCGGCCGCATCGGGATCGGCGCACAGGCGCTTGGGATCGCGCAGGGCGCGCTCGACGTGACCATCGACTATATGAAGGCAAGAAAGCAGTTTGGCAAACGGCTCGCGGATATGGACGCGCTGCGTTTCATGGTGGCAGAGCTCGTGACAAAGATCGAGGCGGCGCGCCTTTTGCTGTACAAGGCGGCGTATTTGAAGGACCGGCGCCAGCCGTATGGACAGTGGGCCGCGATGGGCAAATACTACGCGTCCGAGGTCGCGATGGAAACGACGACAAAGTGCGTCCAGCTCCACGGCGGCTATGGCTATACAAGGGACTATCCGGTGGAGCGCATGATGCGGGACGCCAAGATCACCGAGCTGTATGAAGGCACAACGGAAGTCCAAAAACTCGTCATCGCGGGCGCGGCATTCGGCAGATAGGAGGGACGGCACAATGGCATTAAAAATCATCGTATGCGCAAAGCAGGTGCCGGATACGAACGAAATCAAGATCGATCCGGTCAAAAAAACCCTGATCCGCGAGGGCGTTCCGAGCATCCTCAACCATGACGACGCGAACGCGCTCGAAGAAGCGCTGAAAATCAAAGACAAATATCCGGACACGCACATCACGGTCGTTTCGATGGGCCCGCCGCAGGCGAAGGATATGCTCATCGAGTGCCTCGCGATGGGGGCGGACGAGGCCGTACTGGCTTCGGACCGCGCGCTCGGCGGCTCGGACACATGGGCCACGTCCAACGCGCTCGCCGCAGCCATCGCAAAACTCGGCGCTTTCGACCTCATCTTTGCCGGCCGCCAGGCCATCGACGGCGACACGGCGCAGGTCGGGCCGCAGATTGCGGAAAAACTCAATCTGCCGCAGGTCACCTACGTCACGGATTTTGAGATTCAAGCAGATCTGAAGAGCATTACGGTCAAGCGCGCGCTCGAGGACGGTTACGAAGTCATCGAAATCAAGACGCCCTGCATGCTGACGGCCATCAAAGAGCTGAACACGCCGCGCTATATGTCGGTCGGCGGCATTTTTGAGGCGTGCAAAAAGGACATCCCCGTTTGGGGCGCCGCCGAGCTTGGCGTTGACCCCGACAAGGAAGTCGGCCTCGACGCGTCGCCGACGAAAGTTTTCCGTTCGTTCACCCCGGCCCCGAAGGGCAAGGGCGAGATGCTCGAAGGCGAAACGGAAAAGGACGTGGCCCGCAAGCTGCTTGTCGGGCTCAAGTCCAAACATGTGATATAGGAAGAAGGGGAGGCGAAAGCACAATGGCGATTTACGTAATAGAAGACAAATGCAAAGGCTGCAAGCTTTGCATCAAGGCCTGTCCTTTTGAAGCGATCGACATGGCCGACAAACTTGCCGTCATTAACGAAAAGTGCACGAGCTGCAAGCAGTGCATTGCGGTCTGTCCGTTTGACGCGATCGGCAATGACGAAAAAGAGGTGGAGAAAGCCGATCTTTCCGCGTACAAAGATGTATGGGTGTACGCGGAACAGCGCGCGGGCGCGATCATGAATGTGGCGCTTGAGCTCATCGGCGAAGGCCGCAGGCTTGCGCGCGAGATCGGGCCGGATACAAAGGTCTGGGCTGTCCTCATCGGCGACAAGATCGAAGGGCTTGCGCAGGAATGCTTTGACTACGGCGCAGACGGCGTGTATATCCTTGAGGACGCGCTGCTCGGCAAATTCACGACAGATGGCTATACAAAGGTCTTTTCAGACCTCATCACGGAGCGCAAGCCCGAGATCGTGCTTTTCGGCGCGACGCATATCGGCCGGGATCTCGCGCCGCGCGTTGCGGCAAGGCTCAACACGGGCCTGACGGCGGACTGCACGAGGCTCGACATCAAGGTTTCGAGCTATATTGACTACGCGGAAAAATATACGACGCAAGACACGTCGGATCTCGACGCCGCGTCCGACGACAAGGGCCTCAAACAGACACGCCCCGCGTTTGGCGGCAACCTGATGGCGACGATCATCACGCCGAATACGCGCCCGCAGATGGCGACGGTACGGCCCGGCGTCATGACGCGCCGCGAAAAAGCCGAAGGCGCCAAGGGCGAGCTCGTCAAGGCCGACCCGCAGATTGCGGCGTCGGACATCCGCGTGAACGTCAAAGATATCGTCAAGAGCGCAAAAGAGCTCGTTTCGCTGACCGACGCGGACATCATCTGCTCGGGCGGCCGCGGGCTTGGAAGCCCCGAGGGCTTTGGGCTCATCAAAGAATTTGCGGACAAGACCGGCGGCGTCGTAGGCTCATCGAGGGCCGCAGTCGACGCGGGCTGGATCGACCACGCGCACCAGGTTGGGCAGACGGGCACGACGGTCAAGCCCAAGCTCTACTTTGCCTGCGGCATCTCCGGCGCAATCCAGCATCTGGCCGGCATGCAGTCCTCAGATATGATTGTGGCGATCAACAAAGATCCCGACGCGCCCATCTTTGAGGTGGCGGACTATGGCATCGTAGGCGATCTTTACAAGGTCATCCCCGAGATTGTCGCCGAGTGGGACAACGCAGAGGCGCTGTTTGAGGCGACGATCGACCGCAGCGCCGAGTAAGAGATGCGAAATCGTGAAGTCGTGAAATAAATCGTGATTAAACAAAAGGGGCGGCTCTGCGGAGCCGCCCCTTTGCGATTGTCAGAATGTGACGGTGACCGTGGAGCCGCGCGGGACTTGCGCGCCCACGCCGGGCGATTGGGACGTGACGGTGCCGGCCCCTGTTTGCGGGTTCATGATGAGCCCCGCGCCGGCCAGCAAGGCATTTGCCGCAGCGTCACTCAGGCCAATCACGTTTGGGACTTGTACCTGTGTCGCCGGGTCCGGCCCCCTGCTGATGGTCACGTTGACGAGCGAGCCTTCCGGCAGCAGCGTGCCCGGATCCGGATTTTGCGAGACGACGACACCGGCCGGCGTTTGGCTGTAGTTTGGATCGACAAACTGCTCGCCGATGCTCAGCTTGATTTTTCCAAGCTCCGCGATCGCCGTATCGATCGCCATCCCTCTCAAGTCCGGCAGATTGCTCTTTCCGAAGTCGTAGTTGAAATTTTCGGCGGGATTGGGCGGATATTGGCCCGGATCCAGATTGTGCAAATGGCAGTAGTATGTTGGGGCTTGGGATGCCTGTGCCAAGCCGTTCTCGTCTGTTGTGTTCAGTGTTGAAAACTCCCGTATTTCATGGTTTGGACACCAAGGCGTCGCGAGGTATCCGGTTTCGGCGCAGATGTCGAGCTCCTCAACGCCGAGGTCGATTTTTTCGGGGACGGTGCCTGCGATGAAATAGTCGGTAAATGTCTTTTGGTTGTTTGGATTGCTCGAAACCGTCGATACGGTCGCCTGCACGACATTGTCGGGCGGCCCCGGGTATTCGCCCTGATCCTCGCCCTCGATGATGCGCGTCATAATCTTGCTGAACAGTTTTGACGAGGCGGCGGAGCCTTGCGACAGTCGTACAGAAACGTCGCAGCCGATCCAGACGGCTGCCGAATACTTCGGCGTGTTGCCGACAAACCATGCGTCGTAGTAGTCCGACGTTGTACCTGTTTTGCCCGCGACCTGGGTGCCTTTCACTGCGGCGGCGGTCGCGATGCCGTTTGATACCGTCGTGCGCAGCATGTCGTTCATGATGAAAGCTGTACCCGGGTTCATCGCTTGTGTCTGTTCCGGCGTGCCGTCAAGCAGCGTATCGCCGCGTTTGTTTTGGACGAGCGTGTAGGTGATGGGCGTCATGCGTACGCCGGAGTTCGCAAATGTCCCATAAGCGGAAGCGAGTTCGAGCGGCGTCAAGCCCTTTGTCATGCCACCAAGGGCAAGGGCGCCCGGCGCGAGGTCGTTGCGGGCGCCTTCTTCCACCAGTGTTGTGACACCGAGTTTTTTCAGAAAGGCGATTGAACGCTGGTCGCCGATCGCGAGTTGGACTTTTACAGCGTTCACATTGATCGAGTTCTCAATGGAGTTGCGCAGCGTCAGTGGGCCGCGATAGCCGCTGTACCAGTTTTTTGGCCAAGTGCGTCCTTGATAAGTCATTTGCTCGTCAAAGATGATGGAGAGCGGCGACCAGTATGGGCCATAGGTGGGGATGTCTCCCCCGACGGGCTCGCCGTTCGCACTCATTTCGATAGCTGGCCCGTAGACGCCGATTGGTTTGATCGTGGATCCGGGCTGCCTCGGGGAAAGGGCGCGATTGTACTGAAATTGCCCTTTGATGCCGCGGCCGCCGACCATGGCTTTCAGTTGCCCGTTCGTATGGTCGAGCAGCACAAATGCCGATTGCGGCTGCATGATCTCCTGGCGCAGCGTGTAGTGCGAAGGGTCAATCCAAATCTCCCCGTTTTCGTCCGTCGTGAAAATATTGTCCTCGCTCGCAAAAAACTCCGAAGCCAATATCAGATTTCCGCCGCCGTCCATGCCCTTGTATTGGACCGGAATCGAAATGATGCCGCCTTTCGTCATGTAGAGCACGCCTTCGGGTTTCGTATAAAAATCCTTGAGCTCGAGATTGATGTCGGGGCCGCCCGCCCCGTCTGTGCGGTAGATGCCGAGACGCTGCTTCGTGCCCGCGAAAATCAGCATGCTGCCGTCGTCCTGCCATGCGTAGTCGGCCCCTTCCTCGCCGCCTTTCAGGTGAAACCACGGCTCGCCACCCTCCTCGCGCGCTTCGAACATATAATCATGGTTGAACAGGACGATCTCTTTGTCGTCGTCAACAATGTTGCCGAGTTTGTCGATGTCGCTCAGCTGCGCTTTCGGGAAATTTTCCGCATCTGCGTATTCTTCTGTCGCGATGTCTTGCGCGCGCTGGTTGAAGGTCGTATAGATATCGAGGCCGCCGCTGTAAATCAGCTGCATCGCCTCGTCACGGCTTGTGAGATAGGTTAGGTTTTTCAGCAAATCGTCCGCGATATTGTCGATTGCGTAGCTCACGAAGAAGTCCGCATTGCTGTCGGCTTCGAGCTCCTGCGGATGCAGGTGCGCGCGAATGTTGTCGGATGCGGCCGCATCGTGTTCCGCCTGCGTGATATAGCCCTGCAATAGCATTTCGGAAAGCACGAGCTTCAGCCTCGGCTCGATCGTGTCATTATAAAGGTAGGTGTACTGCGAGCCTGTGAGCAGGATGCGCGGATCGTCGGGCGCAACTTCGCCCGATGTCACCGTGACGATCATTGCGTATTCGGAAGGCGCCTTCGGCAGTGCTGAGAGCGCGGCCGACTCGATGAGATCCAAATCTTCCACTCTCTTGTTGTAATAGGATTTTGCCGCTGCGTCAATGCCATAGCTGTGGTTGCCGAGCGCAATCGTGTTCAGGTAGGCGGTAAGGATCTCTTCTTTTGAAAGATTCTTTTCGAGTTCGCGCGCGTAAAACGCTTCTTTGATCTTTCGCGTGAGAGTACGTTCCGTTTTCTCGTCAAAGAGCCAGATATTTCTGGCGAGCTGTTGCGTGATCGTACTCGTGCCGCTGATGCTGCTGTCGGTTTTCAAGCTTTCCACGATTGCGCCCACGATACGAATCGCGTTGAAGCCTTTGTGCGTCCAAAACGTCTTGTCTTCAATTGCAACCAAGGCATCGACAAGATCTTGCGGCAATTGGCCGTATGTGACGAGGGTACGCTGTCCCTCCGGCAAATAGATATTTTTCATCGGTTGCCCCTGGTCATCATACATGGTGCTCAAGACATGCAGCGAAGCTTCGATATCCGCAAGGTCGTAGCGAGGCGTGTCCTTTATGACACCATATACGTAAACTGTGCCCGCAATACCGACGGCAATCACGAGGATCACAATGATCGAGACCACCCACTTTATGATACGCCCGGCGAGCGATTGCCCTTTTTTCTTTCGTTTGCCTTTATTGCCCCTATTGTTTTTTGAAGTCTTTGTCATATTGTTTTCCTCACTGCGCCTTTGCGCGCGACCGGTATTTTTCGAAGAGCTTGCGTTTTCCCTGCGCGCGCGCCGTTGCGCGCTACGCTCGTCTATGCCGTCGTCCGCGAAGATTGCGCTGAGGGTCAAAGGAATCTCTTCGGCCGGAGCCTTTGGGGCGGGCGCCTGCGCCTGCCTGGGTGTTTGCGGTGCCGTTTGCTGCCCCACCGGCGCACCATGCGCGTGGCGAAACTCTTCTTCGAGTGCATCAAACCTGTGCGCCAATTCCGCCGGATCGAGTACAGCTACGTCTTCCGTCGCCGCATTCGCAGTCCGTACCTGTGCGGCAGCTTTGTCCGCAGGTCCAAGCCCAAATTCATTTGCGCCAAAAATACGCGTCTGCGAAAAGTCGGATTTATTTGTATTATTATCTTTATCGTCCAAAACACACCTCTTTTTTCGGTATATATATCATTATTATTATACTAAAAACCCCACTGCCGATATAATACAACTCTAATACACGGTTTTTGCCGAAACAATGGGATTTTCAAGATTTCACGGGACTTTCGCGGCACGGACACGCTATCTTCATATGCGATATATGCCCGGGTTGCGGTTTTCGATCAGGGAATATGGTAAGATACACGCATGGAAAAGAAAAAATTTGACAGTGTGGATGTGGCCCGCGCGGCAATACGGCTCGCGGTCACGCCCTCGCGCGAAAGCGAAGAAAAATACATCGCCGCGCTTTCGGACGCCGGGGCAAAGGCCGTCGCGGTGGACATCGGCGGCGACATCATGAGCTCGATCCATATCATCATCGAGCGCGCGATCGTCGCTTCGCGCAAATCTGGTATCACCAAGGAAAACCATGTACAGGACGGGGCGATTGCGGGCGCGGCGCGTGAGGCCGTGGCGCAAATCGCGGAAAAAGCCATCGGTCTGAACGGCGGCGGCAAGATTGCGGTCGCCCGTTATGGCGAGCATCTGTCCGTTTGCGTTTTTATGAGCATTGGGCTCCTGCACCTCAACGATGTCGTGATCGGACTCGGCCACCGCTCTGTGCCCATTGACTGAGCCCCGTCTTGTTTTATAATAACTTGCTATGAGCGCCAAAAATTTCAAGATGGACAGCGCGATTCCCGGCTTGCTGATTTCGTGGCATGGGCAAAACGCGAGGGGCCTTCCATGGCGCCGCGACCCTTGCCGCGTCTGGCTTTCCGAGATTATGCTGCAGCAGGCAAGGATCGAAACGGCCATCCCTTATTATGAACGATTCCTCACGGCGCTCACGACAGTCCACGCCCTCGCGGAGTGCGGCGAGGAGCGGCTTTTGAAGTTGTGGGAAGGGTTCGGCTATTACAGCCGCGCACGCAATCTGCACAAGGCCGCGAAGATCGTCGCGGCAAGTGTGAATGCTATACTTTTCGCACAGTCTGCCGCTCCATAGTTTCCAAAACGACGTTGGCGCCAAAAGCCGCAAATTACAATTTCGCGCCGATGATCGCCTGCATTTCAATTTCCACCATCTGCGAGGGGCGGTTCAGCTGTTTGACGCCCAGCCATGTGCATGCGGGGCGGCTTTCCGCGAAAAATTCGGAATAGGCTTTGGTGATGTTCATGTTCTCGCCGGAGTCGGTCGCGTAAATATTGACTTTCACGACCTCTTCGCGCGACACGCCGTTTTCTTCCAGCAGCGACACAAGCTTTGTGAAAATATACTTCGCCTGCCCGTAGGCGTCGCCCTCGCCATAAACCGTTCCCTCCGGCGTTACAGCCGTCGTTCCGGAAACAAATACAAACGGCCCCGCGATCGCAATGCGCGAGTAGCCTGCCACATCCTCGAACGATGAGCCGCCATGAATGTTTGTGCGTGGAAATTCCATTTTCTTTTCTCCTTTTTTGCTTTGCGTATTGCACCTTGTTTATTGCCTGAAGTATAAAACGCCCCTGCATTTGTTTGATTGAAAAAATCGGACGTGTGCGAAAGACTTATATCGTGTGTCAAGTTATACGGCAGACTGTGCAAAAACCAACTGTCATTGCGAGCAAAGCGAAGCAATCCATTTTGGATTGTTGGAATTGCAATGCTCATGGATTGCCGCGTCGCTACGCTCCCTCAGTCACTTTCACAAAATCAAAGATTTTGGCCTGTACCCGCCAAGGGTGAAAGTGTTGCATAAGGTCTTCTTGCAAATCTCTGCGAGATTTGAGAAGCACCATTATCGCAATGACGGGCTTTTCACACAGTCTGGCGTCCCCGTGGCACTTCCCTTGGCACTGGGAGCGTCCCCTGTTTTTTAACCGCATTTTAACCGCATTGCACTGGAATCCCGCCCGCCGAAGCGGTATGATAGGTCAATGACGACAAAAGCGGGTGAAATATGTATCCACAGCAAGACAGGCGGGGCCGGCCCCTGTATCTTGGGCGAAAGCGAACAGCCGGCGCGCCGCCTGTCCCTCGGGATTGATGTCGGGTCTACGACGGTGAAAGTCGTCGTGATGGACGGCCGGGAAGTGCTTTTCTCCCGTTATGAGCGGCACCGGGCGGAGCAGCCGGAAATCGTCGGGCGCTTGCTTGCGGAAGCGGCCGGCATGTTTTCGGGCGCCGTGTTTCGGGCGGCGGTCTGCGGGTCGGGCGGCAGGCCCATTGCGGACGCGATCGGGGCGCACTAT
>JAITMX010000070.1 GCA_031290775.1 Eubacteriales Family XIII. Incertae Sedis bacterium | reverse complement strand
ATCACAAAACCGTACAAGCTGGAAGAAATGCTCTCAAGGGTGCGCGCCGCCATGCGCCGCCGCGACATGGAGGCGGCGAAGCCCGTGCCCAGCGCCGTCACGCGCGGGCCGCTGACGCTTGACACCCTGGCGTTGCAAGCTTTTCTGGACGGAAAGAATCTGCTGCTATCCCCCAAAGAATTCGCCCTGCTCCGCTATTTCGCCCAAAGGGAAAGACAGCTCCTTTCGTTTGAGGAACTGTATGAGGCGGTGTGGAAAATGCCGCTTGAAAGCGACCTTGCCGCCCTGCAAAGAATGGTTTCCAAACTTCGGGCAAAATTGGCAGGCGGGGGCGCAAGCAGCTTTGAAATTCAGGTTGTCCGGGGCGTCGGCTACGAGTTTGCCGGCGTATAGCGGGAGTCTGCGCACCGGTCCGAGAATCCATCCGCCTCCCTGCCTATTAGGCAGCGCTTGAAAATAACCTTTGCATTTGGCTTGTCTTTTTTCCGCCTAACTGCGTTGCCTTTTTTCCACACGCTTTAGCGTGTAATGGAAAAACGGACAGCAGAGGTGCCTTTTTTCCACACGCTTTAGCGTGTAATGGAAAAACGGACAGCAGAGGTGCAAAGCCTCGCTGTACTACCAGTACAGCTACGTTTTGCGCCTTGCCAGCCAAAAAAAATCCTGTGCCAAATTTGCAAAGTTTATTTCCAAGCACTGCCTTACTCTTCGTCGTCGTACACGGAGCCTTCGCCCTTTCCGAGGGCGATGGTGCCGGTGCGCACGATTTCAATAATCTCGTATTTGGACAGCAGGTCTATCAGCAGGTTGACTTTGGGCGTGCGGTCGTCAAATTCGATCATGATCGTCGTATGTGAAATATCGACAATCTCGCAGTTCATGATTTTTACAAGGTCGTAGATTTCGCCGCGCTGCTCGGGATCGATCTTCACTTTGACAAGCACGAGGTCGCGCTGCACCATGAAGTCCGGGTCGAGCTGCCGCACGGTGCGCACGTCGATGAGCTTTGAAAGCTGGTTTGTCACTTGGCCGGCGATGTAGTCGTCGCCGTCTACGACGATCGTGACGCGCGAAACCGCCGGGTCGTCTGTCTCGCCGACCGCCAGCGAGTCGATGTTGAAGCCGCGCCGCGCGAAAAGGCCGGAGATGCGCGCAAGCACGCCCGCTTTGTTTTCTACCAATACCGAAATATAATGTTTCATAATGTCACCGTCCAGCCATAAGGGTCGGGGAGCCTGCCGCTCTGTATGCCCGTAATGGTGTCGTAGAGCGACTGCGAAAGCGGGCCGATCTCGCCGCCATTGATCACGATGCGCTGTTCCTTCCAGAGCATCTCGCCGACGGGCGAAATGACGGCGGCCGTGCCCGATGCAAAGACCTCGTCGAGCTCGCCTCTGCCGTGGGCCGCGTAGACCTCGTCGATCGTAAAGCGCTCCTCGCGCACGCGCACGCCGCAGTCCAAGAGGATGCGGATGGCGGAATCGCGCGTAATGCCGGGCAGGACCGTGCCGAGCAGCGGCGCCGTAAAGACCTCGCCGTTCATCACAAAAAAGGCGTTGGACGTGCCGATTTCCTCGACATAGCGGCGCTCGCGGCCGTCAAGCCAAAGCACCTGCGTGTAGCCTTTTTCGTGGGCCTCGACCTGCGATTTGAGGCTGATGGCGTAGTTGCCGCCGATCTTCGCGTAGCCGGTGAGGCCCTCCACGGAGCGCACATACTTGTCCTCGACATAGATCTTTGTCGGTTGCAGCCCGCCCTTGTAATACGGGCCGACGGGCGACAGGATGATGATAAATTTGTAGCTGTTTGCCGGGCGCACGCCGAGAAAGGCCTCCGTCGCGATGATGAAGGGGCGGATATACAGCGACGTGCCGGGGTAGTCGGGCGCCCAATCGCGGTCGACTTCCACGAGCGTCTTGATTGCGTCCACGTAGAGCTGTTCGTTGATGGAGGGGATGCAGATGCGGTCGTTTGTGATGTTTGTGCGCTTGGCGTTCATGCCGGGGCGGAAGAGGCGCAGGTCGCCGTCTGCGGCCCGATAGGTCTTGAGCCCCTCAAACATCTCCTGCGCGTAATGCAGCACCGCCGCCGCAGGGTCGAGGGGCAGCGGGCCGTACGGCAAAATACGCGGGTCGTGCCAGCCTCGGCCCTCGTCGTAATCCATGACAAACATATGGTCCGTGAAGACCTCGCCAAAGCCGAGCCCCTTTGGGTCGGGCCTCTGCTTGGGCGTTTGTGTTTTTGTTATGGCCAAGTCCTTCAGCAAATCGTCCATGTCGTTCCTCCAAACATTCAGTATATCACCTTGCCATCTATTCGCCAAAAAAATCATCCATCGCCACTTCGGACTGCACATCGTTCCAGTATGCGTTGTGCGCAAGCCCGTATGTCGTGATGAATGTCGTATGCAGCGCCTTGCGCGTATGCGTTTCCCGGCGGAAAGCCTCTTTGCGGCTGCGTAATTTCATGTCGTACTCCTTGGTGATTGTGTATTCGATCTTTGAGAACTTGATCTCGCAGAGATTGATCACGCCGTCCCTGCGCTCGATGACAAGATCGATTTGGGCGCCCGGGGACGCCTCGCCGCTCCGCCACGCGCAGGCATGCGTCAGGATGCCCGCGATGCTGAGCTTTTGCTTGATTTGATCGAGATGCTGCAAGCAAACACGTTCAAACGCATAGCCCGCCCACGCGTTGCGCTCCCCTGTATCAATGCTGTTTGTCCAATAATGCTCGTCAGAAATATTTTCGTCCCGCAAATACTTCATGTGGAACAATGTATAAAAATCAATGAGCTGATACAGGGCATCCCGGTTTTTTTTCCCATAGCTTTGGTATTTCCGAATCAAACCGCACTGCTCCAAATCCTCAAGTATTTTCGCCAGCCCGCCGCCGCTCGTCAGTTTCGTTCCCGCGACAATCTCCTGACGGGTACTCCCGCTTGACTTTCGCGCCAAAGCCTCGACGACTTCGATATACCCTTCCGGCCTTTCAAAAAGCGAGGTATAAAGCGCTTCATATTCCCCCGCGAGAGCGGCACTTTTGCCAAAACACAGCATATCCACATTTTGCGACAAACTTTTCTCTTTCCTGAACAAACTCAAATAATAGGGAATCCCGCCAAAAATCATATAACTTTCCAATATCTGTTGCCGGCCGAGGACGATATCCCTGCTCCTGAAATAGGCCTCGCACTCCCCGAGTGTGAATGGGCGCAGATACAATTGGCGCGTCACGCGGTTGTAAAGCCCTCCCCTGTTTCGGAATAATTTGTTTGCAATCCATGCCGTCGCGGACCCGCAGACGATGAGCAGCAGATCGGCCCTGCCGGAACCCCAGCCATTCCAAAAGTGTTCAAAGGCCATCAAAAATTTTGATTTGTGCGTATCGATCCCCGGCATCTCATCCAAAAATACGACTTTTTTACCCTCAATCTTTGATTGCTCAATCAAGGCGCGAAGCTGCCCAAACGCGTCAAACCAGTTGCCCGCGGCAGGAAAAGCCATTTGCCCATATTGCTGCAAGGCAACGTTGAACTCCCGCAGCTGATCCAGTTTGTCCGCATTCGCGACCCCGGTAAACCGAAAGCAAAATCTGTCCTCGAAAAACTCCCTGACCAAAAATGTTTTCCCCACCCGGCGTCTGCCATAGACAACCACAAAATGAGGCTGGTTGTCCGCGTAACACTCCGCGAGCAAGTCTTGCTCTGTTTTTCTTGCGATGATGTCCATGGCTTACCAACCTGCGGTCGGTATGCGACCGCGCAAATTTCGCCATGAATCATTCTTAAAACACATCATTGCTCACACTTGCCTCTTGAAATATTCCTCGCGATAACGCCCACATTACACGGTCTTATCGCGAGCAATAAAGATGTGCGCATCTTCTATATTCGCGATTATATGGCTATTTTACTTGATTTTATCCCATTGCGCAAGCAAATCATTCAATGTGATTAAAAAAAATTGCTCGCGATATCCCCTATATTTTGAGGACTTATCGCGAGCAATAAAATCTGCGTCAAGTTATGCGTCAGACTGTGTGAAAAGTCCGTCATTGCGATAATGGTGCTTCTCAAAACACGAAGTGTTTTGCAAGAAGACCTTATGCAACACTTTCCAAAATCTTTGATTTTGTGAAAGTGACTGAGGGAGCG
>JAITMX010000032.1 GCA_031290775.1 Eubacteriales Family XIII. Incertae Sedis bacterium | reverse complement strand
GCTCGCGCCTGAGATGATGCCGTCGCTTTGGAGAGGCTATATCTACCCGCTCGTGCCGCAGCACTACATTATGGATGGCATCCGCACCATTATATATTTGGACAACGGTGCGGATTTTGCCCCGCTTTTGGTCTATGGGGCGATCGGCATAGTCCTATTCTTGATTGCGGTATTGGCCGCGAAAAAAGATGCCGTCAAAGAAGCATGAACACGATGTTAGGAACTGGAAAATAATAAATTGCGCAAATTTCACGCAGGATTTTTTTCGTCAGGCAAGGCGCAAAACGTAGCCGTACTGGTAGTACGGCGAGGCTTTGCAACGCAGTCAGGTGGAAAAAAGACAAACCAAATGTCCAATTTATTTCTCACCGCTTCCTTAGTACTATAATTGAAATGAAGTACTATAATTGAAATGGAGGAACGTCATGGATATTTACCCACCGATTTTCACACGCGCATCTACCAGAAAGTACGAGGCTCATCCGCTTCAGGCCGAGGCGATAGAAGGCTTGGAAGCGTTCATTTCGAGCGTGAAGCCGCTGCTGCCCGATGTGTTGCTCACGCACAGGATTGTCAGCGGGAATGAAGTCAAAGGAATTGCGCTCCCCAAAGCCCCTCACTTCCTGATGGTTTCAGGCAGGGAACACCCGCTTCGGAAAACCGCCGCAGGATTTCTCTACCAACACGCAGAATTGTGGCTTTATGCAAACGGCTGCGCCACACGTTGGCTCGGAGTCGTCAAGCCAAAGCAAGACGACCCCGATTTCATTATCGGAATGGCGTTCGGGAAACCTGCGGGGCAGGCCGAAAGAAAGACTGCCGACTTCAAGCGCAAGCCGCTTGAAGAAATATCCAAAGGGGCAGATCCCCGGCTTGAGGCTGCGCGACTGGCGCCGTCAGGGATGAACGGGCAGCCGTGGTATTACATCGCGGATCATGGCGCCTTGCATACCTACTGCAAGAAAAGCTTGGGCGGCCTGGCCGGCGGGCTTTACCATCTGACCGAGCTGGACGCGGGAATCGCCCTGTGCCATATAGCCGTCGCAAGCGAACACGAGGGCATCCCGTTCAATTTTTCGGCGGAAAAGAAAGACGCGCCGGAACCGCCGCAGGGCTTCACCTACATCGGCACTGTGGAATAATGCTGACGCTGCATGAAATCCGAAAATCCTACGAGGCCGCCGGATTCATGCAGGCGGCGTTGGACGGCGTCTCGATTTCGTTCCGCGACAATGAATTTGCGGCGGTGCTGGGGCCGTCCGGTTCGGGCAAGACGACCATGCTCAACATCATCGGCGGCCTGGACCATTACGGCTCCGGCGACCTTTTCATCGACGGCGTTTCCACGAAAAAGTACAGGGCGCGCGACTGGGACACCTACCGCAACAACCGCATCGGGTTTGTGTTCCAGAGTTACAACCTGATCCCGCACCAGACCGTGCTCGCCAACGTCGAGCTTGCGCTGACGCTGAGCGGCGTCTCCGCCGAAGAGCGGCGCGAGCGCGCGATCCGGGCGCTCGAAGAAGTTGGCCTCAAAGGCCATATCCGGAAAAAGCCGACGCAGCTCAGCGGCGGGCAGATGCAGCGCGTGGCGATTGCCCGCGCCCTCATCAACGACCCGGAAATCGTGCTCGCGGACGAGCCGACCGGCGCGCTTGACACGCATACGGGCAAGCAGGTCATGGATCTTCTGACGGCAATCGCGAAGGACCGCTTGGTCGTCATGGTGACGCACAACGGCGAGCTCGCGGAGCAGTACGCCAACCGCATCATCCACCTGACGGATGGCAAAGTCACGTCCGACAGCCGCCCGTTTGACCCTGCGGCGGAACGGCAGCGGGCAGGGCGAAAGCCGCGCAAGGCGGGTATGTCGTTTCTGACCGCGCTTTCGCTTTCGCTCTCCAACCTCATGACAAAAAAGGGACGCACTTTCGTGACGTCCCTCGCCGGCTCGATCGGCATCATCGGGATCGCCGCCATCCTCGCGCTCACAAACGGCATCAACGCCTACATCCAAGACATCGAGCGCGAAACCCTGAGCGTCTACCCGCTCTCCATCCAAAAATCGGGCTTCGACTTCACGAGCCTGCTCGCGGATTTTTCAGACGACGCGCGGCCGGAGAAAATCGGAGGCGATTCCGCAAAGGTCAAGGAACAGACTTTTGTCGGCACCATGTTTTCCAATCGCAACAACAACGACTTGAAGTCGCTGAAGGTCTGCTTGGATCAGAATGAAGAAGAGCTCGCCCCTTACGTCAACGCAATTCAATACCAATATGACATTACGCCGCAAATCTATCTGGCGGACACGAAGGACGGCGTGGATCAGGCCAATCCCGATTCTGCGCTCAGTTCGTACGGGCTCGGCGCGACCAACAGCATGTTCACGCTCATGGGGGGCTCGGGCGGCATATCCATACCCGGCATGCCCAGCCCCGTCGCTTTCCACGAAATGCCGGATGAAAAAGAGATGTTCGAGCGTCAATATTTCGTGGAAGCCGGGAGATGGCCGGCTCGCTATGACGAAACCGTCCTCGTTTTGTCCGCAGACGGGAGCGTAACGGATTTGCAGCTTTACACGATGGGCCTGCGTGACCGCGTGCAGCTCAAGGACATGGTTGAATCGCTCATGAACGGCACCGAATCTGCGGTCGATATAGACGAGGCCGGCGAGTATTCCTATGAGCTCCTGATGTCCGCCGAGTTCCGCGTGGCCTGTCCGGCGGATCAGTACAAATATGGTGAAACCTACGGGGTGTGGGTGGACAAATCTTCGGACAAGGCTTTCATGAAATCCTTGGTTGACGCGGGGCTGCCGCTCAAGATCGTCGGCATCGTGCTGCCGGATCCCGACGCGACGGCGACCACGCTTTCGTCCGGGATCAATTACACGCCCGGCCTCATCGGGTATCTGATGGAGAAGGCAAAGGGTTCGCCGGCCGTACGGGACCAAATCGCGCGACCCCTTGTCAATGTGCTGACCGGGAAAACCTTCGCGGAGGAAAACGAGGAGGCCGAGGACTCCTCCCTGTTCAAGTTCGCGGATTTGCTGAATATTGACGAGGACGCAATCCGCAAGGCATTTGCGGTTGACGCGTCCATGTTTGATTTCGATCTGTCGTCGCTTGGGCTTGGGGCGAATGGGGCAGGCGCAGGCATGGGCGGGCTCGACTTGGCCGGCATGGATTTGTCGGGGCTTGAGCTGCCGCCTTTTGACCCCGCAAACATCGACCTTGCGAATATGGACTTGCCCGCGCTTGATTTGGCGGGCATGGATCTGCCGGCGCCCGATCTGGCAAACATGGATCTGCCGCCCTTGGATATGGCAGGGCTCACGGCGGCGATTGCGGGACAGACGGGCGTCACGCCCGATCAGATTGCGGCGATTATGGCAGAGGCTTTGCTGGGCTTTCTGCAAGAGGAGGCGGGAAACGGCGTGACCGACATAGGTCAGGTACAGGCGGATTTGCAGGACTACCTCGTGCGTGGGGATGTCCAGGCGGGGATGGCCGCCCAGCTTGCAGGGCTTGTGGACCCGACCGCGATACAAGACCAAGTGAGCGCGGCATTGCAGCAATATATGCAAGCCGCCATGCAGACGTATATGGCGCAAATGGGCGCCGCGATCAAGGCCTATATCGGGACAGTGGCGCAGGCCTATATGGCGCAGATGGGCGGCGCGCTCCAGTCCTATCTCGGGATG
The DNA here is from genome assembly GCA_031290775.1 of Eubacteriales Family XIII. Incertae Sedis bacterium. Taxonomy (GTDB): domain Bacteria; phylum Bacillota; class Clostridia; order Peptostreptococcales; family Anaerovoracaceae; genus WRMW01. The sequence continues at coordinate 7,328 of JAITMX010000032.1, read as the reverse complement.
GCGATGCAGGGCTACATGGGACAGGCGATGGCGGCGCTCGGGCCGCAGCTTGCGGCGCAGTTCATGCCGCAGATCCAGTCGCAAATCGAGGGGGCCATGAAAACGGCCATGGCGGAACTCCCGTCGCAGATGCAAAACGCGTTCAGCTTCGACCCGGACGCTTTCGCGGAGGCGTTCGGCCTCGATATGGGGGAAGAGGAGCTTCTCGAACTCATGCAGTCCATCATGAACCCGCAGGCGAGCACGTACGAGCGCAATCTCACCGCGCTGGGTTTCGCAGACCCGGCTGACCCGACGCAAATCAACATCTACCCGCTCAATTTCGACTCAAAGGACGAAATCGAAGGCTTCCTGGCCCGGTACAACGACCGCATGGAAGCGGAGGGCGAAGACGGCAAGGTGATCCATTACACCGACCTCGTCGGCACGATGATGTCGTCCGTGACGGACATCATCAACACGATCAGCATGGGGCTCATCGCCTTCGTCGCGATTTCCTTGGTCGTTTCCTCGATCATGATCGGCGTCATCACCTACATCTCGGTGCTTGAGCGGAAGAAGGAGATCGGCATCCTGCGCGCCCTCGGCGCGAGCCGGCGGAACATCCGCGAGGTCTTCAACGCGGAGACGCTCATCATCGGCTTCGCCTCCGGCGTGCTGGGCATCGCCGTCACGCTCCTGATCTCCATTCCGGCGAACGTTTACGTCTATGACAATTACGGCATCGAACGCATCGTGCGCCTGCCGCTTTACGCGGGCGCGGCCTTGGTCGCGATCAGCATGTTCCTGACGTTCATCGCCGGCCTGTTCCCCTCACAGGCGGCGGCGCACAGAGACCCGGTGGAGGCGCTGCGCAGCGAATAGCATCTGTTTTTTTTCTTTTTCACATCATCCAGGGAAAATGGCTTCAGGGAAATTGGGGGTTGACAAGCAATATTTTTAGGATATACTTCTGTTTATACTTAACACATATAACATATATGTAAAGTATGTAATAGATTGATCGGACAACCGAAGGTCAAACGATATGCATCAACCGGAAAACCGGAGATGAAATGCATGAAGTTTGATCTTCGGTTTTTTTATTGCAAAGGAAGGTTGGGAAGATGGCAATCGAAATTGAAGCGAGGGGCCTGAGCCTTGTCTACAGTATCCGCGGCGCGAAAAATGGCAGAAACGATAAAAACGGCAAGGTTTCAGGCACGTTGACCGCGCTCGAAAACGTCAACCTTGCTGTCAGGGAAGGGGAGTTCCTCTCGCTCGTCGGCCCGTCCGGCTGCGGCAAATCGACTTTTCTGTATATCCTCGCCGGGTTGATCAAAAAGACTTCAGGCAGCATTCTCATCGGCGGCAAGGAAGTGAACGGCCCGGCGCTCGATCGCGGCATCATCATGCAGGCGTATGCGCTGTTCCCGTGGCGGACTGTCCAGAAAAACGTCGAGTTTGGGCTTGAGGTCAAAAAAGTCCCCCGGGCGGAACGCGCTGGGATTGCGCGCGGCTATATCGAGCTTGTCGGTCTCGGGGAGTTCTCCGACAGATACCCGTTTGAGCTTTCAGGCGGCATGAAACAGCGCATCGCCATCGCGCGGGCGCTTGCCTACAATCCGGACGTCCTGCTCATGGACGAGCCGTTTGCGGCCGTCGACGAACAGACACGCGGGGCGCTTCACGAGGAGCTCCTGCGCATCTGGGAGGAAACGCAAAAGACGATCATATTTGTGACGCATAGTATCGATGAGGCGATTTTTCTCTCCGACCGCGTCGCCGTCATGACGCCCGGCCCGGGAACAGTCCGCAAGATTGTTGATATCAAGCTTGCGCGCCCACGCGCATCCGAGATACGGACGAGCGCGGAGTTTGCAAAATACAGGCGTGAGATCTGGCAACTGCTTCAAAACAGGACGGATCGGACAGAGGCTGTCGTGACGGAAACATGCATATTGGAATCGGAACCGCAGGAGGCGGTCATTTGACGGAATGGGCATCGGCATGAAAACAGCCAAACAAATCAAAAAGCCAAACCTCGGATTCTTCGTCAGCCTGGTTGCAATCATCGCTTTCTTTCTGCTATGGGAATGGGCGTCACGCAGCGGCGCCGTGGATTCGCAGTTTGTCCCGCCTGTTTCAAAAGTCTTGGGGGACGCATGGGCATTGCTTCTAAACGGGACGCTGCCGATCCATATCCTTTCGAGCCTCGCGCGGCTTTTTGCAGGGCTCGGCTTGGCCATTGCCCTCGGCATCCCGCTCGGGTTTTTGCTCGGCGGCTGGGCGCCGAAACTTGCGGGTTTTATACGCCCGCTCCTCATGAATTTGTCGATGCTCAACCCGTTCGCGCTCATCCCGGTCTTTATGCTGCTGCTCGGGATCGGCGAGGCGAGCAAAGTCGGCATCATCTTTTGGGTGCTCATTTGGCCGATCCTGTTTGCGACCGCGAGCGGGGTGATGCAAATTGACCCCGCAGTCGTGAGCATCGCGCGTTCCATGGGGGCGGGCGGTATAAAAATCTTCTTTGACATCATCGTGCCAGGGACGATCAACCGCGTATTTACAGGGCTGAAATCTGCATTGACGCTCGGCTTCATCGTCTTGCTCAGTGCGGAGATGGTAGGCGCGAAAAGCGGCCTCGGCTGGCTTGTATTCAACTCCAACAAAAACTACAACATCACGAGGCTGTATGTGGGCATCCTTTTTGTCGCCGTGATTGGGTTTCTGCTCTCCGTCGGCATTGACAAACTGCAAAAGAACATCGTTGTGTGGGAAGAGTGAGAAACTATGCTTCATCATAAAACAAACGGCTTTGCCGCAAAGATGAAAAAATGGGGATACTCTTCGCTCTCGACACTGCTGTTCTTCGCAGTCTGGTATGCGCTGTCCGCCGCCGGGATTTTGAATGCGGGGATCATCCCGGGCCCGGAGAAAGTAATCGCGCGCCTGTTCACAAACCTGTTCGCAACAGATCAGTTTGCGGTACACGTGCTGCCGACGATTCGGCGCGCGGCGCTCGGGTTTGCCATGGCGCTCGGCATCGGCCTCGCGGTTGCATTTTTGTTGGAGAGCGTCCTGCGCTTCCTGCGGCCTGTCGTCATCCCGATTATGCATTTTCTTGAAAAGCTCAACCCGATCGCGCTTTTCCCGGTCTTTATGCTGTTTTGGGGCATCGGCGAATTGAGCAAGGTGCTCATCATCTTCTGGGTCGTGGTATGGCTCATCGCTTTCCACACGATCGAGGGCATCGAAAACGTGAATCCGGTTTTCATTCAGTCCGCAAAAAGTATGGGCGCTCGACGGGCGACGCTATTGTTCAAAGTTTACCTCCCTGCTGCCGGCCCCGACATCTTTCTCGGCATCCGGCTCGGCGCAAGCATCGCCTTTATCTTCGTGATTTCAGTCGAGATGCTCAGCGCGTCCGCCGGGCTCGGTTGGTTTGTCCAGCATGCGAAGCATCAATACAATCTGCCAAACCTCTACAGCTGCGTAATCTTGGTTGCCATTATCGGCCTCCTTGTGAGCGCGCTGATGAATCGGATAGAAAGGAGGGCTTTTGCGTGGAAACAAGACGCTATACAGCAGTGACGGGCATTTGCAAGTGAATGAAAATCTGTTGGCACATTTGGTTTACAAGGAGAATGGAAAAATGGGAAACATCAAAATCAGAAATCATCGAATAACAAGCATGGCGGCGTTTGTGCTGGCAATCGCGATTGCGCTGGCGCTCGCAGCCTGCGGCAGCTCCGGCGGCAGCGCTCCGCCGGCCGATGCCGCCTCGCCGCCGGCCGCGCCGGCAGCTTCCGGCAACTCCGGCGACGCGGAGGCGGATGGCGCGGATCTCTTCCCGATCAAGACATCGCTGCGCTATGACTGCACGCTCGCGCCGTATCTCGTGGCAGACCGTCTTGGCTACTTCGCGGAGGAAGGCCTTCGGCTCGATTGGACGGGCGAGATCCCGAGCTCCGAGTACACGACATCGGTCGTTTCGGGCGACAACGACTTTGCGGACAACCACCCGAATGCGCTCGCGCTGCAGATTTACGGCGGCGCGGAAGTCACGGCTGTCGGGCGCTCAATCATTGAGCCCGGGCCGGAGGTTGACCCGAGACTGCGCCACATGCGCTACTATGTCAATCCGTCGGCGGCGGGCGTGACGACGCTCGCAGATCTCGCGGACTACAAACCGGGCGAAAAACTCAAGTCTGCGGGCTATCAGGACACCTGCGAGACATTCATCCTCAACAAGGCGCTTGATGCCATTGGCGTGCCGCGCGACAAGCTCGAGTGGATCACGTTTGACGCCGATGTCGCCAAGATCGAGGCGCTCAAGCTCGGGCAGGTCGATATCATCGGCGTCCACCCGCCGTTCTTTGACGCCGCAGCCGAAGCCGGGCTCATACAGATCGGAGACTCCGCCGATGCGCAGCTCGGGGAAGCGGCCGGTGTCTATCTGTACTTTTTCTCGAACAAGTTCATCGCGGAGCATCCCGACGAGGTCGCGGGTTTTGTGCGCGCGGTGACAAAAGCGCAGCAGTACGCGAACGCGAATGTCGATGAAGTCGCGAAGTGGACCGGCGAATGGATCGGCCAGGAAGTCAAGGGCAACCATTATTATTCGGAAACAACCGAGATTGACGAAGCGACAGTCCAGCCATGGATCGACGACCTTGTCGCTTCCGGCACTTTGCCGGAGGGCGCTATCCAAGTGACGGATATCATCACGCATCAGTTTGAGTCGAAATAACAAAGGATCTGTTCAGCCTGTGTGCGGATTATTCGGATATTTGGATTTTGGCGGAACGTTGGCGGCGGCGGAGAAAGAACTGCTCTACCGTCGCCTGGCGGCAGTGAGCGAAGTGCGCGGCGAACACGCCGGCGGCGCGGCATGGCCGGACGGCGCCGGTGGCGTGGCAATCGTGAAAGAGCCGGGGCCAATCACGCAGGCACGTTTTCTTCCAGAATTTTCCGCAGATATGCTGATGGGGCATTGCCGCTACAGCACACTGCGCAACGAGGGGAACAATGCCAACAACCACCCGTTTCAGGGCGCGGCATCAGGCGGCATGCCCTACGCGCTGGCGCACAACGGCATTTTGGCCGATCTTGCGCCGCTGCGCCGTGCGTATGGGCTTCACGCGCCTGGCGGGATTGAAACGGACAGCTATATCGCCGTGCAGATGCTTGGCCTCGAGGCGGCGGTGGATATTTCATCGCTTTCGCGGCTTGGCGGGCTGCTGCGCGGCAGTTTCAGCTTTTCGGTCTTGGACGGCGGAGGCAATCTGTATTTCCTGCGCGGGGATGTCCCCGTGTTCCTTTTGAGGCACATCCGCAGAGGCTTCTTTGTCTATGCGTCAACGCGCGATATTTTTGAAGAAGCGCTCTTGGATACGGCTTTTGGCCGGGACTATATCCTGAGCAATATCGATGCCGCAGAAGGCTCGGGCAGCGCCATGCAAAAGATCACGCTTGAAAAAGGGGATGTTTTGCGCATCGGCCCGGACGGGGAGATGCGGCGCGCACGATTCGCGTTTGACGAATCACGGGCAATCAGCCACAACTGGTATCGTCACAATATTGAGGGCAATGCTGAAGCTGAACGGCAGTTGCGGGAGCTGAACAATTGACCATGCGGGCATCACGGATATGAGTGCAATTGCAAAAAACTATCACACGGTCGAAATCGGGTTTGGGGACATCAACGGCGCGTTGATCGGCAAGCGGACGCCCGCGCGGTTTTTCGAGGAGCACCTTGGGGAGAGTACGGGGATCTGCCGTGCGCCGCTGACGTGGGACATCCAAAACGATTATTTTTCCGAGCGCCCGTTTGCCGGGTTTGCAGGCGGCGCGCCGGATATGATGCTTTTGCCGGATATTGCGACGCTGCGCGAGATCCCGTGGCGGCCGGGAACGGCATTTGTGCTGGCGGATATCGTATATGAGGACGGGACGCCGATCGAAGTTTCCCCGCGGCAGATTTTGAAGAATATTTTGAAGCGTTTCAGTGCGCTGGGCTATGCGGTAAAGGTGGGGTCCGAGATCGAATTTTATCTGCTGGATGAATATAAGAGGCCGTTGTTCGGCGGCAAGGAATGCTATTCGATCGGGCGCATTGGCTGGCACAGCGATATCTATGACGAGATTCAAAAAAATCTCGAGGCCCTCGGCATTCGGGTCGAGGGCATCCACACCGAGTATGGCCCCGGCCAGTCCGAGGTGATCCTTGAATACGAAGGTGCGCTTGAGGGCGCGGACAATATGGTGATCGCCAAAAATGCGATCAAGGAGATTGCGCGCAAGAAAGGCCTGTACGCGACATTCATGGCGCTGCCGTGGGCGGAGCACTCGGCCAGCGGATACCATTTGCACCAGAGCCTTTGGACGGAGGGTGGCGCGAACGCTTTCGCGGCACTAGGGGCGGATGCCGCCACCGCCTTGCCCGGGCCGTCTTTGCTCGATCGTTATCTTGCGGGTTTGCTAGCGACGACACAGGCGTTTGCCGCGCTCTCAAGCCCCTCGGTCAATTCGTACAAACGCCTGGCGGAGATGTCTTTTGCGCCGACGCGCGTAGGGGCCGGGTATGACAACCGGACGGTTTCCGCGAGGCTGTTTGGACAGGGAAGCGGCTTGCGCATCGAACAGCGCACGGGTTCGTCCGATGCCAATCCCTACCTGCTGATCGCGGCGTCTGCGGCCGGCGGGCTCTACGGGCTGGAAAACGCGCTCCCGCCGCCTGCGTTGGTCACAGGCAACCATTACTTTGACGAGACGCTCGGCGAGATTCCGCGCACGCTGGCGGAAGCGGCCGCGCTGTTCGGCGAAAGCCCGCTCGCCGCGCACTATTTCGGGAAGGAATTTGTCGAAATTTACGGCGACTATCTGCAACACGATATTGCCGCACACCACGCCGCTGTCACAGACTGGGAGCGCGAGCGGTACATGGAGAACGCGTGACGGCGCGTATGCGGATCCGGTGGAACATATCGATGTATCAGTGATTAAGCAAAGGAGAAAATGCGATGTCGAATCAAAAAGAAAAACTGTTTCAGGCACTGGCGGATGCCGTGCTGGAAGGGGATGAGGTGGAAGCGGTGCGCGCTTCCGAGGAAGTTGTAACGGAAAAAATTGATGCCTACGATGCCATCAACGAGGGCCTGTCGGCCGGTATGGAACGCGCAGGCAAGCTGTTTGAGGAAGAAGAATATTTTGTGCCGGAGCTGATCATCAGTTCGGACGCGCTGTATGCGGGGCTGGATGTGCTGAAACCGCATATCAAGCGGACGGACGGGCAGGCGCGAAGCAAGGTTGTCATCGGCGTCATCAGCGGCGATACGCATGATATC
>JAITMX010000200.1 GCA_031290775.1 Eubacteriales Family XIII. Incertae Sedis bacterium | reverse complement strand
GCCTCGTCATTGCGAGCGAAGCGAAGCAATCCAGTGGATAATGGATTGCCGCGGTCGCTACGCTCCCTCGCAATGACGGGCAATTGGCTTGCAATAGCACGGTGTCTGAGCAGTTACATCCGAAAGGGCAATATACACACCAGGCTTTCCTTGAATGTGCATTTCGATCCGCAATATAGTATACTGAAAAAATGTTTGCGCGGGAAAATCAAGGAGATTGAAATGAGAGGGAACATACGCAAAACCATCACATTCGCGATCGTCGCGGCATTGCTCATCGGCGCCCTTGCGGGCTGCGGGGGAGCAGGCAAGAATGAAGCGGGCGCCGGCGATTTGGCCTATATCAAAGAACAGAAATCGCTGAATATCGGCATCACGATTTTTGACCCGATGAACTATTACGACGACAGCGGCAAGCTCGTCGGTTTTGACACCGAATTTGCCGATGCCGTCTGCGAAAAGCTCGGCGTCCGTCCGGAATTCATCGAAATCAACTGGGATACAAAAGAGGTGGATCTGGCGGCGAAAAGCATTGACTGCATCTGGAATGGCCTGACCGTCACGGAAGAGCGCAAAACAAACATGGATTTCACGGACAGTTACATCAAAAATATGCAGGTCGTCGTGGTCCGGGCGGCAGACAAGGACAAATATACCTCAATTGAAAGCCTGGAAAGCGCGCGGCTTTGCGCGGAAATGAGCTCGGCGGGCGAGACCGCCATACAGGCTGAAGCCGCATGGGGGGCCGCGCCCTATACCGCATCCGCAAAGCAAACCGACACGCTCCTCGAAGTCAAAGCCGGCACCGCCGACGCCGCGGTTCTTGATTATACAGCGGCAAATGCCCTCGTCGGAGAAGGCACGAGCTACAGCGACCTCTTGATCCTGCCGGGTATAGAGCTCGCGGCCGAGGAGTACGCGGTCGGTTTCCGTGTGGGCAGCGACATCGTGCCGGAAGCCAACAGGATCATTGCGGAGCTCACGGCAAACGGCGCCCTCAATCAAATCGCGGAGAAATATGGCCTGACGGCATCTTTGCTGTCAAATCAGTAGATACGTTTCACGCACCATCTGCGCGGGCGCGGCGGCGGATATGAGTTTTGCGTATGTGACATCCAAGCTGCTCGAAGGCTTTGGCCTTACCTGTCTCATTTTTGCGATAACATTGGTTTTCGCGCTGCCGTTGGGCCTTCTCGTCGCGTTTTGCTCGATGGGCAAACACCGCGCCGTGCGATATGCTTCCAAGGCCTTTGTCTGGATTATCCGCTCCACGCCGCTCATGCTGCAGGTCATCATCGTATTTTACGGCCCCGGGCTGATTTGGGGCACGGGCAGCTATCTGCCCCGCCTCACTGCTGTCATCGTCGCATTCATCATCAACTACGCGGCGTATTTTTCGGAAATCTACCGCGGCGGCATCGAAAGCATATCAAAAGGCCAGTATGAAGCCGGGCAGGTGCTTGGCATGACAAAACGGCAGATTTTTTTCAGGATCACCTTGCTGCAGGTCGTCAAACGCATCATCCCGCCAATGAGCAACGAGATCATCACGCTCGTCAAGGACACCTCGCTCGCCCGCATCATCGCCGTGAAAGAGCTCATCATGATGGCGCAGGAGTTCATCTCCGCGAACGCGCTCATCTGGCCGCTTTTCTACAGCGGCGTTTTCTACATGGTTTTTTGCGGCGGGCTGACACTGTTCTTTGGCGCAATCGAGAAAAAGCTTGATTATTTCAGCGCATAGGGAGAGGGGGAGGATCGCATGGCGATATTGCGCGTAGAAAATATCCGCAAATGCTTTGGCAAGATTGAAGTCCTGCGCGGCATCGGGTTTTCGCTTGGGCGCGGCGAAGTCCTGTCGATAATCGGTTCGTCCGGCAGCGGCAAGACGACGCTGCTGCGCTGCCTCAATTTTCTCGAAACGCCGGATGCCGGCCGCATCCTCGTAAACGACCGGCTGCTTTTCGATGCCGCAGGCCTCGTTGAGGAACGGGACGCGGACGTACATCGAAAGCGCCTGCACTTCGGCCTAGTCTTTCAAAATTTCAATCTTTTTCCGCAATACACCGCGCTGCGCAATGTGACACTGGCAAAAGAGCTTTTGGCGCATGGGCAAGCGGATTTTCGCAAAGACAAGACCCGCATCCTGCGGGAGATTCGCGAAGAAGCCGTTTCGCTGCTCGATCAGGTCGGGTTGTCAGACAAGGCGGACGCCTACCCGCACCAACTCTCCGGCGGACAGCAGCAACGCGTCGCGATCGCGCGAGCCCTTGCGCTCCATCCGGACATCCTGTGTTTTGACGAGCCGACAAGCGCACTCGATCCTGAAATATCCGGTGAAGTCCTGCTTGTGATCAAAGGGCTTGCGAGCCGCCATTTCACGATGGTGATCGTGACCCACGAAATGGGTTTTGCGCGCGAAGTGTCAGATCGCGTGTTGTTTTTGGACGACGGCCTCATCGCGGAGGAAGGCGGGGCAGAGGAGATTTTCGGCGACCCCAAGTCGGAACGCCTGCGTTCCTTCCTGCACTCGGTAATCACATAAACGGGCGCACCGCAGCAACCCCTCCCCGCGCTAAAGCGCCATCGCGATCAACTCTTCGGCGTTTTTCAGCGTTGTTTCCGTCAGGTTTTTCCCGCCGAGCAGCCGCGCGACCTCTTTCACGCGCGCGCCGCCCTTGACCTCCGCCATCGTCGTAAACGTGTTCTTGCCATCCGTGCTCTTTTCAAGCACATAGTGATGGTCTGCGAACGCCGCGATCTGAGGCAGATGCGTGATACAGACGATTTGGTGGCTTTGCGCCATCTTTTTCAGTTTCTCGCCGACAATGCTGGCCGTGATGCCGCTGATGCCGCTGTCGATCTCGTCAAAGATCATCGTTTCGACACCGTCAAAATCACCCGTGACGGACTTGAGCGCAAGCATAATGCGCGACAGCTCCCCGCCCGAAGCCACTTTCGCGAGCGGCAACAACGGCTGCCCCTTGTTCGCGGACAGCAAAAACTCCACGCGGTCAAAGCCGTTCTCCGAATACGCCGCGTCCCGTTCGATTGAGACGGAAAATACCGCGTCTTTGAAGTTGAGCTCCGCAAGCTGCGCCGTGATTGCGTTTTCAAGCCTTTTTGCGCTCTTTTCGCGAAGATCCGACAAAGTGTTTGACGCGGCGCCAAACCGCTCTTCCGCTTCGCAGACCTCTTGGGCGAGGCTTTGTTTCAGCGCGTCCGAGTTTTCGATATTCGAAAGCCGCGCCTTTGCGGCTTTCGAATGGTCGAGCGCCGCCTCAATGCTGCCGCCGTATTTCTTTTTCAGCCTGTCGGTTTGGTCAAGGCGCCCCATCGCCTTGTCGAGATCCGCCTGGGAAAAATCCATCTTTTCTTTTGAGGCGCGTACCCGCGATTCCAGCTCTTCGAGGGCAAAATACGCGTCGGCGCCCGTCTGTGCCATTTCCGCAAATTCGTTCCCGTATTTCGCCAGCTCCGCGAGGCCGTCTTTGACCGCCCCAGCGGCGCCGATCGCCCCAAATGCAGAAGCACCCTCTTCCGCGCCCCCACCAGAAAGCAAATCATACACCCTCGCAAGCGTATCAAAGATCCTCTCGCTGCCCTGCATGATTCGGATACGGCCTTCAAGCTCATCATCCTCGCCGGGCCGAAGCCCCGCCGCGTCGATTTCGCCGGATTCAAAGCGGAGGAAATCCAGCTCGCGCTCTGAGGCGGCCGAGGCACGTGTCACATCCGCCAGCCTTTGTTTGGCATCTTTGTATTTTCCGTATGCCTCCCGCACGCTTTTCAGGGCGGGGCCGATAGGCTCATGCCCATAAGCATCCAACAGCCCGATGTGTTTTTCCGGAATCAGCAGGCTCTGGTGGTCGTATTGCCCGTGGACATCAACGAGGCCTGACGTGATTTCCTGCAGCGCGGCGAGCGTCACGATCTCGCCGTCTGCCTTGCAGAGCGACTTGCCCACCGCAGAGACTTCGCGCGTCAGCACTTCCGGCTCCGTGTCGGTCACGAGCGTGACCAATGCCCTGGCCATACCCGTCCTCACCATCGACTTGTCGGCGCGTGCGCCGAGCGCGAGCGAAAGCGCCTCAATCACGACCGACTTGCCCGCGCCGGTCTCCCCGGTCACGACAAGCAGGCCCGGGAAAAACTCCGCTTCCAGCGCCTCGATGATGGCAAAATTTTTGATGCTGACGTGTGTGATCATGGCCTGCGAATCTATTGTTTCAACAAGTCTTGAAACCGCGCCACCAACGCCGGCGCATATTGCTGATCTTCCACAACGATGAAAATTGTGCTGTCCCCCGCGATCGAGCCGAGAATATGCGGGAACTCGAGCGAGTCGATGGCCTCGCACGCGGCGTTGGCGCAGCCCGTCAGCGTCTTGACGACGATCATATTGCCCGAGTGCGCAGCCGTTTGGATCGTATCTTTGAAGATTTTGACAAAACGGGCCGTCGCCTGCCGTGCGCCGACATCAGCAAGGGTATATTTATACTGCCCCGAGGGTGCGAGCGCTTTCACGAGCTGAAGCTCCTTGATGTCGCGCGAAACCGTGGCCTGCGTCACGTCAAAACCGCTTTTTTTCAAGTATTCGGCGAGCTTTTCCTGCGTGTCGATTTCGTGGCCGGCAATCAGTTCGACGATCTTGTTTTGCCTTGTATAGCGCATAGGCCCCTCCTCGTTTGCATTTTTTACCAACCTGCGGTCGGTATGCGACCGCGCAAGTTTCGCCATGAATCATTCTTAAAATACATCATTATTCACACTTATACATTGATTATACATTATCATTGTTCCGCTTGCAAAAGCGCAATTGTTTGCTATAATGCTATATACCATATTTTATATTTATTGTCAATATATGTATTTCATCGTGTATATGTATTTCATCATGCGCCGTGCTTGCCGCCCGCGATTCACGTCGCGGCACGTGCCTGCGTTAGTGGTTTTCCTTCCCCATTTCCACAAGGAAGATGTGTGCGTCCGAAGAAGCCCTGATTTCGACATCCTCTTCTGCGATTTCGAGCGCGTCGCGCGCGGCGAGCTTGATCCCGTTCACGCCGGCGCCGCCCTCGATGAGCGCCATATACGCTTGGCGGCCTTCCGCTACGGAGAAGCGCCCCGTCCCGCCTGCTTTGATATAGGTCGCGAACACGTTGACGTCCTGATGTATCTTGATCGGCGCCGCGCTTTCCGTGTTTTCCGTCCATGTCGCGATCGGCAGCCATTTGCCTTCCCTTTGTCCAAACTCAAAGCGATAATCACCATAATTGGGCTGATAGCCGCGTCCATCCGGCAGGATCCAGACCTGAAGAAAACGCAGTGTATCATTTCCGAGGTTAAACTCGCTGTGCGTCACCCCCGTGCCGGCGCTCATATACTGCACCTGCCCGCGTGTCAGCGTATGGCGGTTGCCCATGCTGTCGCCGTGCGTGAGCTCCCCATCCACGACATAGGAAATGATCTCCATATTTTCATGCGGATGCGCGCCAAACCCCTTGCCGGGTTTCACCAAATCGTCGTTGATGACGCGCAGCGCCCCAAAATTGATGTTGAGCGGATTGAAATACTCTGCAAACGAGAAATGAAAGTGGCTGTCAAGCCAGTCGTGCACACCCCGCCCCATTTTTTTGTGATCAATGTAATGTAGCATAATTTCCCACCTTTCTGCGCTTTTTGTTTTATTGCCACTGTTATCGTATATATACCCAATATTTTCCTCGACAAACATCCGCGCGCCCGTGTTCACACACGTAAAAAGGCATCTGGAGTTTTATGCATAGACATAAAAACCCACCCCTGCGCACAAATCCGAAAGTGGGGTACGGCGGCGCACCGGGTGGGGGAGGGGGTGGAAAGGTGTATGCGGTTTACGCGGCGCCGCTGCTCGCGCCGGCGTCTTTACTTCATCCTATGCGCGCTTTACTCCGCGTCTGTTCCGTCCGGATCCGGTATCTCCTGCTCGGGATCCGTATCCTCGTCAAACTCCTGCGTTGACGGATCGCCCGGCTGCGCCAGCTCCTCTGCCGCGGGGATGGCATCTGTGCCATCCGGATCCGGCATTTCAAATTCCTGATCCTTGTCCGGGTCAAAGAGCTGCTCGGAAGGGCCGTGCTCCTCTGCGGGCGCTTCGCCCTGCCCGCCAAAAGCGTCAAGCCCGTCGGGATCCGGCATCTCTTGCTCCTGATCCTTGTTTTCGTCAAACACTTCTGTTGACGGGTCGCCCGCAACCGGCTCCGCGTCAGGAATCGCGTCAAGCCCGTCGGGATCCGGCATCTCTTGCTCCTGATCCTTGTTTTCGTCGAACGCTTCTGTTGACGGGTCGCCCGGTTGGCCGGCAGGCGCTTCCTGCATGGGCGCCGCAAACTCATCATCTGATGGTTTGTCGAGCGTTTCTTTGATCGACAGGCTGATGCGTTTGCGCACCTGGTCGATTTCGAGGATCTTGGCTGAGACTTCCTGCCCGACTTCGAGCTCGTCGGCAATCTCGGTCACGCGGCGATACGCGATTTCCGAAATGTGAACGAGCCCGTCGAGGCCCGGCTCGATCTCGACGAACACGCCGTAATCCTTGATTTGCACGGCTCTGCCGCGTATGACCTGGCCAGCCGTATACTTTTCATTGATGATTGTCCATGGCTCCGGCTGGTTTTGCTTGTAGCCGAGCGAAATCTTTTCCTTTTCTTTGTTCATGGAAAGAATCTTGACTTTGACTTCTTGGTTGATTTCAAGCAGATCCGAGGGATGCCGCAACTTGCCCCATGAAATCTCCGAAATATGCAGCAGGCCGTCCACGCCGCCGATGTCGACAAAAGCGCCGTAATCGGTAAACCGCATGACGCGCCCATCGATGATATCACCGACAGAAAGCTGGTCCCATATTTCCTGCATGCGCTTCTGGCGTTCTTCGTTCAGCACAGCCTTGTGCGAAAGCACGACCTTGTTGCGCTTTTGGTCGACACGGATGACCTTGACTGTCAGCGTCTGCCCGACAAACTCGTCCGCCTTTTCGACATAACGGTCGGAAAGCTGGGATAACGGGATAAACCCGTTCACTTCGCTGAACGCCGCGATGACGCCGCCGTTGACTTCGCGCAGCACTTTCACCTCGATCGGCGTCTTTTCTTCGGCCGCGTGGATGATCGTGTCCCAATGCTCGCTGACCACTACGCGTTTTTTCGACAAAAGAATGTTGCCTTCACCGTCGTCGTTTTTCAGAACCTTGGCTTGGACTTCGTCCCCTTCTTGAAACATCTCGTGCAATGTCTGCCCACCCTCAAGGCCGATCTCGTTTTTGGGGATAACGCCGTCTTTCTTACAGCCGAGATTGACCGTAACGTCGCTGTCCGTGACCTGAATCACCTCTCCTATCACGATATCGCCGTTGCGCGGCAGACGGGTCGACTTGTCGATCTCGTCCATAAACTCGTGCATAGGGTTGGTCTCATAGTTTTCGCTTCTGAATTCGCTCATCGATGAAATAACCTCCTCTACAATACGTTCGGGTGTTGACGCACCCGCAGTTATGCCTAATTTACCATATCTGCACAAATGTTTCAATGAAATTTCATTTTTATTATCAATAAAAATCGCCCGCCCTTTTCCGCTGCTTTTCGCAATCTCGTAAAGTTTTTTCGTATTGGAACTATGGCGGTCCCCGACCACGACCATGCACTCCACCGCTTCCGCAAGCCGGCGGCACGCATCCTGCCGGAGCGCGGTCGCGTCGCAAATCGTGTTTTCGACCTTCACAGGGACCTGCATCCATTCCAATGCGACGCTATCGCCGTGGCTTTGCTCATTTTCGGGGTCCGCATCCGTTTGGTAAACCAGCCCGTCATTCAGTGCGCGGAATTCGTTCGCAAAACCCTCAAAAGCGCTTTTGTCGTAAGTCGTCTGGGAAACCACAAACAATGCTTCCCCAAACTCAAACGATTCGGCGGCCTGTTCATAAAACGCTTGCCAGCCGTCAATCACAGCCGCGCGGGCCCCGCCGCCCCATGCCCGCGTCGCCCGCACCTCTGGATGTTCCGCGTCGCCGACAATGGCAACACGCTCCCCGCGAGCGAACGCGTCCGCCGCCAGCGCGTGGATCCGCGCCACTTTCGGGCAGGTCGCGTCGGCAAGCCTGAGCCCCCTCGCCTCCGCCGCTTTGAAAAAATCCGGCCCCTCGCCGTGAGAGCGCACGACCACTGTCGCGCCGTCCGGCACTTCCGCCAGACGGGCGGCCACGCGCAGACCTTTCCCCTCAAGCTCCCGCATAGCATTTTCGTTGTGGATAATCGGCCCGACAGACCACACGCCCGCCTCCGGGCGTGCGCCCTCCGCGAGCGCAGCTTCCGCCATGCGGATCGCCCGGCCTACGCCCCCGCAAAAGCCCATATGCCCCGCCCGTATGATTTCCATTTTCAAAAAATAAAGAAGGGCTGCCCCGGCCCTAAGGGAGCGGCGAGAAATAAATTGGACATTTGGCTTGTCTTTTTTCCGCCTGACTGCGTTGCCTTTTTTCCACACGCTTTAGCGTGTAATGGAAAAACGGACAGCAGAGGTGCCTTTTTTCCACACGCTTTAGCGTGTAATGGAA
>JAITMX010000150.1 GCA_031290775.1 Eubacteriales Family XIII. Incertae Sedis bacterium | reverse complement strand
GAGGACCACGTGCGCTACAGCGGCAGGGATATCCTGTTTGCCGCCTCAAAGGACTACTACGACGGGGCGCTTTACCCCGCCGCCGCAAGCTTTGACGGCGCAAGCGTGGATGGCCTGTCGCCGACGCTGGACGCGCCCAAATACGCGGTGGCTCACGGCAGCACGAAGCTCACGCTTTTGGCGGCCTATCTCGACACGCTGGCCGCGGGCGCGCACACCCTGACGCTGCACTACGGCGACGGCGTCAAGATCACGGGGGCGTTCAACGTGCTGGAGGCGCCGCCCGCCCTCTACACCCTCACGGTAAGCGCGGGGGCGGGCGGCAGCGTCACGGGGACGGCGCCCGGCAGCTACGCGGCGGGCGCGGCTGTGAGCCTGGCGGCGGCGCCGGACGCAGGGTATGCGTTCACGGGGTGGACGGTGGCCGGCGCTGCGGCGGACGCCTCCGCCAACCCGCTTGCCTTTGCCATGCCGGCGGGCGACGTCACGGTCACGGCAAACTTTGAGCCCGGAGGAGGCTATACCCTCACGGTGAACGCGCAGGCGGGCGGAAAAGTCACGGGGACGCCGCCGGGGGCTTATGCGCCCGGCATCGGCGTCACGCTGCTTGCGGCGCCGGACGCGGGGTATGCCTTCGCCGGGTGGACGGTGGCCGGCACTGCGGCGGACGCCTCCGCCAACCCGCTTGCCTTTGCCATGCCGGCGGGCGATGTCACGGTCACGGCGCGCTTTGAGGCTGCCGGCGGCGGCGCCGGCAGCAATCCGGGCAATGCGGGCGGCGGCAGCGCGGGCACGGGCGACGGCGCGCATCCTTTGCTGTGGGTCTTGCTCTGCCTCGCAGCGCTGTGCGGGGCGCTGATTTTCCCTGAGATTTGCAAGAAGACCTTATGCAACACTTTCCAAAATCTTTGATTTTGTGAAAGTGACTGAGGGTGCGCAGCAGCCGAAGCAATCCATTATCCGCTGGATTGCTTCGCTTCGCTCGCAATGACGAGGCAAGTCTGGGCAAGTTTCAATCGTGGACACCCCGGATTTCACCCCCCCCCGGACTTCTATTTGACTTCTATTGGCATTGGGATTATTATTGATTCGTTCTGTGAAAAGTTTTCGTATACGATAAACATTTTGTGGTATTTGTGACATCAGGAGGAGAGTTATGAAAAAATCAAAGAAATTGCTTGCATTGCTGATTTCCGCTTTGCTTGTATGCGCTGCTTTGGCCGGATGCAACGGCGGCGGCAGTGGCGGCGGCGCAAGCACAGGCGGCGGTGGCGGCGGCGCGCCCGCGACAGCGCCGGAATTTATCAAGATCGGCATCCCGAACCCTACGACGGGCCCGATTGCCAGCTTTGGCATCGGGACGCCTTGGGCGGAAGACCTTGTGATTGACGCGGTGAATGCCGAGGGCGGCATCTACATCGAGGAGTATGACAAGAAGATTCCGATCAAGGCCTACTATGTGGACACCGAAAGCGACCCGACGAAGGCCGGCGAGGTGACGCAGCAGCTGATCAACCAAGAGGACGTTGACATCCTCATCGCGCGGCATACGCCCGATACGGCGCTGCCCGTTTCCGCGATGGCGGAAGCCAACCAGGTCCCCTGCGTTTCGCTTGAGTGCCCCGTGGAGCCTTGGCTCGAAGGCGGCCCTTATGAGTGGGTGTACCATTCGTTCTGGCGTGTGGAGGACAACTGCGATATGTTCCTCGATATGTGGGCTGAGCTCGGCTACGGCGAAGGCACTGTGGTCGGTTTCCTCTTCCCCAACGATCCGGACGGTTTGGCTTGGCTTCCCATCTTTACAGAGAAGCTGACTGCGGCAGGTTATGTGATTTCCGATCCGGGCACCTACCCGAAAGGCAACCAGGACTGGACTGCCGTCATCAACAAATTCAAGCAGGACGGCGTCCAGATTTTGACCGGCTGCGACATCGCGCCCGACTTTGCGTCCTTTGCCCCGCAGGCGGCGCAGCAGGGGCTCAGCTATGACCTCGTCACGATGGGGCGCGCTTTCCTGTTCCCGGCGGACGCCAACGCAAACCCGCCCGAGATCGCCAATGGCCTCTCCTGCGAAGTCTGGTGGAGCCCGTGGCATCCGTTCGCCTCTTCTTTGACGGGGCAAACGGCGGCGGAGCTTGCCGCGGCCTATGAGGAATCGCAAAAGACCGGATGGTCCGCGCCGATGGGCTACAAATACGCCGGCATGGAAATCGCGGTCGATGCGCTGACAAGGGCGGCCTCGCTGGATCCCGTGAAGATCCGCGACGCGATCGGCGAGACCGATCTCGACACGATCGTCGGGCACATCAAATATGACGCCGAAACGCATGTCGCCCCCACGCCGATTGTCGGCGGCCAGTGGAAGCTGAACGCGGCGGGCGACGCGGTGGATCTCATGATCGTATACAACAAGAACAATCCGAATATCCCGACGAACGCGACTTGGGAGCTTCCGAACAAATAGCGGCGAAGGCGGATATTGCACAGAATCTGATGCTGCGGGGAAGGCTTCCTTCCCCGCAGCATATGGCTTTTTTCATCTTTTCAAAGGAAAAACAATGAGTACGATAATGACCGTGGACAAGATTTTTGCGGCGTATGGCAAATTCAAGGTGCTGAATGATTTGTCATTTGACGTGGAGGAAGGGCAGGTGCTCGGCGTCATCGGGCCGAACGGGGCCGGAAAGACAACGCTGATGAACGCCATTTGCGGGCTCTTGATCCCTTACAAGGGGCGGATCGTATTTGAAGGAAAGGATATCACGAAACTTTCCCCGGACGCGCGCTGCCGGTACGGAATCGGCAGGACGTATCAAATCCCCAAACCATTTGAAAGATTGACGGTCTTTGAAAACGTGCTGCTCGGCGCGGCCTATGGCACCGGAAGGCCCGAGAGGGCTTCCGCGAAAGACGCCGCGGAAATCCTTCAAACCACGGGCCTGCTTGCGCTCGGCGACCGCTTGGCCGGTTCCCTCACGCTTTTGAATCGAAAACGGCTTGAAATCGCCCGTGCGCTCGCGACGCAGCCAAAGCTCTTGCTCCTCGACGAGGTCGCCGCCGGATTGACGGACGCAGAGGTCCGGGAGGTCATGGAGCTGGTCGAGTATCTCAAAGGCACGGGCATTACAATCATCTGGATTGAGCACGTCATCAAAACGATGGCGGAGTCGACAGACAAATTGCTCTGCCTTGCTATCGGCACGAAACTCGTCTACGGCGATCCGATGGACGTCATGCATTCAAAGGAAGTCGAAGAAGTATACCTGGGGGTTGACGAAGAATGAGCGATTTGCTGCGGGTTGAAAATGTAGATGTGTTTTACGGTGATTTCCAGGCGGTCCAGCAGGCGTCCTTTGCGGTTCCCGACAAGGAAATCGTTTCGATTATCGGCACAAACGGCGCGGGCAAGACCACGCTCATGCGGGCGATCGGCGGCGTGCTCCCGGCGAAAAACGGGCGGATTTATTTTGAGGACGTCGATATCACCGGTTGGCCCACCCACAAAATCGTCGATCTTGGCATCTCCCAGGTGCCGGAGGGGCGAAAGCTGTTCGGGCGCATGTCTGTCAAGGACAACCTGATCATGGGTTCCTATACGCCGAGGGCGAGAAAAAACGCAAAGGGCGAATTGGAAAAAGTCTACGAGCTTTTCCCGATCCTCAAGGAAAAGTCAACGCAATCCGCCGGGAGCCTGAGCGGCGGGCAGCAGCAGATGGTCGCAATCGGCAGGGCGCTGATGTCTGAGCCAAAGCTGATTTGTTTTGACGAAATATCGCTCGGCCTTGCCCCGACGGTGATCAAGGATATCTACGCGAAGGTGCGGGAATTGAACAATGGCGGGATTACCATCATTATTGTGGAACAGGACGTCAAGCGAAGCCTGAAAGCATGTGTTGAAGCTTTTGTCATGCTGAAGGGCAAGGTGGTGTTGTCGGGAAAGACCTGCGAATTGACCGAGGACGAGGTCAGCAAGGCATATTTCGGCATGTAGGCAGATAGACAGCAGCTGCGGTCAGCGAGGTAAGGCAAATTGGACGGAATGATTCAAGCAATTATACAAGGGCTCTTGCTGGGCGGCCTATACGCCGCGGTCGGGCTGGGGATGAGCATGATTTTCGGCATTGTCAAGATCACAAATCTCGCGCACGGGGATTTCCTCGTTTTGGCTTGCTATATCAGCCTGCTCTTTATGGGCGTCTTTCATTCAAGCCCGCTCACGACGCTCATCGTTGTCGTCCCGATCATGTTCTTTATCGGGTTTGGCGTACAGCGCACCATGCTCAACAAGGTCATCGGGCGGGGGGACGAGCCGCCGCTGCTGATTACTTTTGGGATATCCATCATCATTCAAAACCTGCTCTTGTATTTCTTTACGGCCAACGCGCAGAAATTGGCCTCCCCGCTTTTGCTGAAAAGCTTCAGCGCCGGAACGGTCAGCATCCCGGTCCTGTATCTCATTTCCTGCATCATCGGCGTCGCCATCATCCTTGCGCTCGGCGTCTTTATGAAAGGCACGTATCTTGGGAAAGCGATCCGCGCCACTTCGGACGATACGGAGGCGGCGACGCTGATGGGCGTCAATATCAAATCGACGTTTGGCGTCGCGATGGGGATCTCGATGGTCACGGCGGGCGTCGCGGGCGTATTGATCGGCTCTCTGTTCAACTTCTATCCGAGCAGCGGGTCTACGTATCTGATTGTCGCGTTTGCCGTTGTTGTCATCGGCGGCATCGGCAGCATCTACGGGACGCTGTGGGCGGGCATCATCTTTGGGTTGGCGCAGGTCGTCGGGGGCTTTGTCTTTGGCGCGGCATTCCAGCAGCTTGTGGGGTATGCCGTGCTCTTGATCATGCTGATTGTCAGGCCACAAGGCCTGTTTTCCAAATAGCCGGAAGGGGAGGCGGGAATATGACGAAACTCAAAACCAATAATGTTTCAAAAGGCAATATGGCAAGGTATATCGGGATTGCCGCAATCGTTGCCATACTGCTGTCCCTCCCGGCGTGGGGCGGAAAATACGCGGTCATGATGGTCATGCTCATGGGCATCTATATCGCGCTCGGGCAAATGTGGAATCTTTTGGCCGGGTATTCGGGCTTGATTTCGCTGGGGCAGCAAATGTATATCGGGGTCGGCGCTTTCACGGTGGCCGTGACATCAAACTATCTCGGCTTGCCGCTTCCGCTTGGTTTGGTTTGCGGCGGCCTCGTCTCGATGGCGATCGCGATCGGCCTTTCTTATTTGCTGCTGCGCATGAAGGGTATGTATTTTGCCATCGCGACTTGGATGTTTGCGGAAGCCATGGTGCTGGTCTTTGTCAGCATCCAGTTTCTCGGAAAGGGGCAGGGGCTCTTCATTACGGCGGCGAGAAAGCTGCAAGCGGCTGATGTGTACTACTATAGCATTGCGATCCTCATCATTTCCACGGTTGTCGTCGTCGTGCTGCTCCGCTCCAAAATCGGCCTCGGCCTTTTTGCCATCCGCGACAACGACACGGCCGCGGAAACTTCCGGCGTGCCGCAGTTTCGCTCAAAGCTGTATTGCATGATGGTCTCGAGTTTCATCACGGGCGTGATCGGCGGCGTCTACTATATGAGCCAGGTATGGATACAGCCCTACGCCGCTTTCAGCATCAGCTGGACGGTCGCGGCGGTGTTTATCGTGGTCATCGGCGGCATCGGGACGATCACGGGGCCCATCATCGGCGGCGTCATCTATGTTTTCCTCAGCCAGTACCTGTCGACGCTTTCGCAAATCGGCAGCCTCAGCCAGGTCATCCTCGGCGTCATCGCTGTCGCGGTCATTTTGCTGGCGCCGAAGGGCATCGTCGGGACGGTGCAAAACCGGTTCGGCTTTGAAATCATTTCCGTGCGCCGCTGGATGGGGAAGTACACGGACAGGCTGCCGGAGCCGACGGAAGCGTGAGGGAGGGGGAACACGTCAAACCCCTGATCATGTTTGATGAAACAAAAAATCTTTGCCGCAGTCGCTACGCCCCCTCGCAATGACGGGCAATTGGCTTGCAATCGCATGGTGTCTGCGCAGTTACGATGCGCGATTCTATTGAAATTACCGGCGCGGCGAAAGCGGACTCCCCCCCGCTTTTTCAGGCGCACGTGACGGCCCCGGCCTTCGCTTTGCCCGATGCCTTTCAGATGTCGTAGTAGTCGGTGGGGTCGTCGCCGTCGATTGTGTCGCCTGTGAATTGGCTCAGGATGTTGCTGGCGCCGCGGGCGCCGCGCGAATGCCTTGATGAAATTCGGACGTGTCAGTTTCTTTTTTCGCCCGCCGAGCGTCAGTGCCAATTCTTCGGTATCATGCGGAAGCGCCAGCATGGTCGAGGCCAGATGGTAAGTAGGAGCCAGCGCATATATGCCGCGTATCGGGCTGTAGATGGCGAGAAGTTTTTCAAATGCATATCCGTGTTGCCTGTCAGCCGGCAGAAAAGCGCCAATTCCGATTGGGTGCAATATCGGCAATATATTTCTTTTATATACCCGAGCGGGTGTATTGGCAGCAAAGCAACCAATTCTGGGGTTCAAGCTGTAAGCCTTTGGGCGGAATACTTGCATCAGCCATTCGTATCCGGAATATACTCGACCAAATCCGATAATTTGCAATCCAACGCATCGCATAATCTCATAAGGGTTTCGATTTTAACAGTCGCAACTTTATCGCCACGGTACAATTTGTTGATGGAGTTGCGGCTAACGCCCGAAATCCTCATTAAATCCGTGATATCGTCTATTCTATTGTCTGCCATTCTATGGCGTATACGGCATTTCAGCATACGGTGTGTTTTTACCTTTTCACTGATATTTATCCTATCATTGAGGTTAATCGTTCACAATGAAAAAGCGACCTCTGGGCTTGACAAAAACCGCTAAGAGGTTATATATTAACTCTATAAGGTTAATACAGTAACGATTATGGAAATGGCGCGATTAACGCAATGCCAATTTTGCAAAGTTTTCATTTTGGTCAAATTGGAGACGAAATAAAACATGAAAAAACGCAACCGAAACCCATACAAGAATTCAAGCGATTCTGCATCAAAAAAAGCAATCGGCATTTCACTTGGCGGCATACAACAAAATGGAGCAGTTGTTATGGGCAATTCCGAAAATGCCGTCAAGTCCGATGTTGAACACATCAACGCTACATGGCGGTTTCTTCAGGCATATATCGGTCTGTTATCTCAATCAGATCCATACATCAGGAACAAATATCAAAATCAGCTTGAGGGTTACATACGGCAATTTGACAGATATTATAGCGGGCGTGGCTATCAGATTGTGAATCTCGAAGGGTGTCCGTTTGAGGATGGTCATCAAATCGAAGTGCTAAATACCGATATTCAAAATGATGAGATATTTTCCTCATGGAAGGTGGCTCAAATGCTTGAACCGATTATTTTGTATGAAAGCAATACCGTCAATGTAGGGAAAGTCATCTTGACCGGTGTTGAACGGAAGATAGAAGAGGAAAGCAATGGTGCGATAAATGTCGCAGACGACAATGCCAAAGCGCAAATCAAAGGAGATCAAGCGGAATGAATTATATCGGAATAGACCTTGGGACGACGAACAGTGTCATCGCTTCATTCAATGGAAAGAAAACCAGAGTCTGGAAATCGCCGGAACAGAACGATGTAACGCCATCCGCTATTGTCATAGGGGATCATGGTCAACGATATTACGGACGGCGCGCATATGATAACATATTTCGCTATCCTTATGATTCCGCGACATTATTCAAACGAATGTTAGGGACAAAACAGGTCATTCATTTCAAAAATGCAAATACCGACATGACACCGGAGGAATGTTCGGCAGAAATCCTGCGCGTCT
>JAITMX010000058.1 GCA_031290775.1 Eubacteriales Family XIII. Incertae Sedis bacterium | reverse complement strand
ACGGTAGACGACCAGCCGTAGCTTGCCTTTTTTCCACCCGCTTCAGCGGGTAATGGAAAAACGGACAGCGAAGCGAACGAAGTGAGCGTAGGAGTGAGGCGCAGCCGAACGTTGCATTGCGGCTAAAGCCGTAGGATTCTAAGCGCTGAAGTGCTTGAATCCCTGGCAGCCGTCCTACCAACGATTCGCCTTGCGAATCGGGTTAGGACTGGCAAGCCGCGCAAGCCTGGCAGACGTCCTACCATCAATTTGCTTTGCAAATTGATGGCAGGACTGTCATTGCGAGCGAAGCGAAGCAATCCAGTGGTTCATGGATTGCCGCGGTCGCTGCGCTCCCGCAGTCACTTTCACAAAATCAAAGATTTTGGAAAGTGTTGCATAAGGTCTTCTTGCAAATCTCTGCGAGATTTGAGAAGCACCATTATCGCAATGACAGTCCCTGACGGCGGGGGTGTGAACTGTAACCCCGTGGTGCAGGAACGTGAATGCGGTCGCTTCCGTCAAATCGTCATCAATTCGGAGATATTGCGTCGGCGCTAAATATACAGAAAGTCGTACTGTGGCGTTATGTTCGATGCAAATTTGTACGTTGCGGGGTCTCGTGCTATACTACGGTATTATGAATGACAAAACTTTACCTCTTGACAGAGCGCAGCTGGAAGACATCGCGGGGCGGTTTGGGACGCCTTTCTACCTTTATGACGAGGGGGCGATCCGGGCAAATGTGCGCGAATTGGGCGCCGCGTTTTCCGTGTTTGATGGCGGCTACCGCGAGCATTTTGCCGTCAAGGCGCTGCCAAACCCGTATATCCTGAAAATTCTTGACGAGGAGGGCGTGGGCGCGGACTGCTCTTCTCTTTCCGAGCTTGCGCTTTGCGAAAAGGCGGGCGTCACGGGCGAAAAGATCATGTTTACGTCCAACCAGACGCCGCGCGAAGATTTTGAAAAGGCGCTCGCGCTTGGCGCAATCGTCAATCTCGACGACACCACGCATATCGCGGTGCTTGAAGAAATCGCCGGGCGCCTTCCGGAGATTTTGTCTTTCCGTTACAATCCCGGGCCGGGCAAGGTCGGCAATTCCATCATCGGCAATCCGGTCGAGGCGAAATACGGGCTCACGCGGCCGCAGCTTTTTGAGGCGTATGGGCTCGCCGCAGGGAAGGGCGTCAAGCGGTTTGGCCTGCACACGATGGTGGCGAGCAATGAGCTGAATCTTGACTACCATCTTGATACGGCGCGGATGGTCTTCACGCTTGCAAAGGAGCTGAAGGAGCGCCTCGGCATCTCGCTCTCGTTTGCCAATCTTGGCGGCGGCGTCGGCGTGCCGTACCGGCCGGAGGAGACGGCCGTCGCGTGGAAGGATCTTGCGGACGGCGTGAAACGGATTTATGATGAAATCCTCGGCCCGCTCGGCATCTCGCTCGAAATCAAGACCGAGTACGGCCGCCCGATCACGGGCCCTTACGGCTACCTTGTGGCGCGCGCAATCCGCGAAAAGCACATCTACCGGGATTACATCGGGCTCGACGCCTGCATGGCGGACTTGATGCGGCCCGGGCTTTACGGCGCCTACCACCACATCACGGTCCCCGGCAAAGAGCGCGCGGAGAAGACGCAGGTTTACGATGTCGTCGGCGGGCTTTGCGAGAACAATGACAAATTTGCGGTGCAGCGCCCGCTGCCGAAAATCGATGTCGGCGACCTCGTCGTGCTTCACGAGGGCGGGGCGCATGCGCGCGCGATGGGCTTCAATTACAATGGCAAGCTGCGGCCGCAGGAGCTTTTGCTCCGGGAGGGCGGGGAAGTCGTCTGCATCCGCAGGCGCGAGACGCTGGACGATTTGTTTGCGACGCTCGATTTGGGCGGGCTCGCCGCGTTTCGATAGGCAGAAGACTGAAAGGACGGCCACATGAAACCAAATCCATGCCTTGAAAATATCGCCCCGGGCTATCTTTTTCCGGAGATCGCGAAGCGGAGAAGCGCATACCAGCAGGCGCACCCGGAGCTGAAGGTGATTTCGCTCGGCGTCGGGAACACGACAGAGCCATTGTTTGATACGATTGCGGACGGGCTGGTTCGGGAGGCGCAGGCGCTTGCTACGGCAGAGGGCTATTCGGGGTATCAGGACGAAGGCTCTGCGGCGCTTCGGCAAAAAATATCGGAGGTCTTTTACGGCGGCAGGTTTTCGATTGACGAGATTTTTATTTCTGACGGGGCAAAAGGCGATGTCGGGCGGCTTCAGCTTTTGTTTGGGGCGGGTACGCCTGTGGCGGTGCAGGATCCCGCTTATCCTGTCTATGTCGATGGCTCGGTGCTGATTGGCGCGGGCGGGCCGCATGACGGGACCGGCTACGCGGGGATCGCCTATCTTCCGTGTACGCCCGAAAACAAGTTTTTCCCCGACCTTGCAAAGGTGGCGCCGGGCAGCCTGCTCTACATCTGCTCCCCAAACAACCCGACAGGCTATGTCATGACACGCGCACAGCTTGAAGCGCTTGTAGCGTTTGCAAACGCGAACGGAGCCGTCATCATTTTTGACGCAGCCTACTCGGAGTTTATCCGCGACAAGGCGCTGCCGAAGACGATTTTTGAAATCGCCGGGGCGGATGCCTGCGCGATCGAGATCAACTCGTTTTCAAAGCCTGCCGGCTTTACGGGCGTGCGGCTCGGATGGACGGCCTTGCCTTTCGGCCTCAAATACGACGGCGGCGGGAGTGTCAACAAAGCATGGAGCCGTGTCACGGCAACGATATTCAACGGCGCATCGAATATCGCGCAGGCGGGCGGGCTCGCGGCGCTTTCCGAAAAGGGATTGCAGGAAATCCGAGCGCTCACGGATTATTATCTCGAAAATGCGCATCTCATCAAACAGGCGCTTGAAGACAGGGGCATCCGCACAATCGGCGGGTACGACTCGCCGTACGTCTGGGCGCAGTTTCCGGGCCGGACGAGTTGGGACGTGTTTGACGAGCTGCTGACAAAATACAACATCGTGACGACCCCCGGCTCCGGCTTCGGGCCCGCCGGCGAATCCTTTGTGCGTTTCAGCGCTTTCGGGCATCACGCAGATGTGCGGGAGGCCTGCGCACGATTGGCGAAGGGATAAGAGGGCGGCTGCCCTCGGCGGTTTGTTGAAAAGAAGCAATTTATTTTTTGTCGTCGTCGCGCTGTTTTGGTTTGGGCAGTTCATCTATGTGCCATTCCTTTCGCCTTATATGCGGGCGGCTGGCATCTCGGGGACGGTCATCGGGGTCATCGCGGGCGCGTACGGGGTGACGCAGATGGCGCTGCGCGTGCCGCTTTCGATCGGCGGGTGGAAGAGCGGCAGCCACAAGGCGATCATCGCGGGCGGGCTTGCGGCGGTTTTCGTTTCCTGCATCATCCCGATGTTTTCGGAATCGTGGATCGCGTTTTTGCTGACGCGCGCGCTTTCGGGCGTCGCCTCGGCTTCATGGATTTCGTATTCGGCCTATATGCTGGAGGGCGCGGGCGATAACGCGAACAAGCGCATGGGGCATTTGATGGCGGCGAATACGGGCGGGATCTGTGTGTCGCAATTGATCGGGACGCTCATCTACGGGCATGTCGGGATGCGGGCGATGTTTGCCATCGGGGCGGCGTCGGCCGTGGCCGCGCTTGCGCTGCTCGCCGCGACGCCGATGTCGAAAACCCGCGCGCCCGGCGAGGTGCGGGTGCTGAAAAAAAGCGCTTACATCGCGGTGCTTCGCAACAAGACGCTTTGGCTCTGCGCGCTTTTGATGGCGGTATCGCAGGTGCTGCATTTTTCCGCCAATCTTTCTTTTGCGGGCGTTTTCGCGCAGGAATCGCTGGGGGCCACGTCTTTTCAGCTCGGGCTGATTGTTTTTGTGGGGCAGCTGGCGGCGATGGCGACTTCCATGTCGTTTGGGCGGATTCAGAAAGCGTCCGGGTTTTCCGAGCGCACGGTACTGGTGTTTGGGTTTGCGCTCTTTGCGGCCTACTGCGTGGTTTTGCCGAATTTGGCGACCGCCACAGCGGCGTGCTTCATCCAAATCATTGCGGGCGTCGCGGGCTCGATTGTCGGCATTATATTATTCGCAAACGCGGGGCGGGACTTTTCGGACGACCAGCAGATTTTGTCGATGGGGCTCTTTCAGACGATATACAGCATCGGGATCACGGGCGGGCCGGTGCTGACGGGGGCGGTGCTCGACGCGGCGCACGCAAACTACAGGCCGCCGTTCTATATGCTCGCGGGCTTCGGCCTGCTCGGGGCGGCATGCGCGGCCGCGCTGTACCGCGCGAAAGGGCAGCGATAAAGATTCCGGCGTGTGCGGCAAAAATAATGATATGATTGAGGGAGCATAGAGGAGGGACCGTCATGGCAAACGCAATTCTATATTATTCTTTCAGCGGCAATGTGAAGCGGTATGCGGAGAGGTTGGCAGCCGAGACGGGTGCGGATTTGATAGAGGTGCAGGAGGCGAAGCGCCGCCCGCGGATCGCGGCGTTCCTGCCGGGGTGCCTTCAGTCGATTGGGCTGAAGCGGTCGGCGATCGCGCCGGTCCCGGCGGATCTCGCGGCATATGACGAGATCGTGATTGCGGGGCCGATCTGGGCAGGGCGCCCGGCGCCTGCGGTCAACAGCATCATCGACTTGCTGCCTGCAGGCAAAGCAGTCTCGCTCGCCTGCCTGTCCGGCGGCGGCAGCGGGAAGCTCGAAAAGACGGCCGCGCTTGCAGAGGCGAGGGGCTGCACGGTCAAAAGCGCACAATGCCTGAAAGCCCCGCGACAGGTTTGAAAGAACGTCAGCCGTAGCTTGCATTGCGGCTAAAGCCGCGCAAGCCTGGCAGACGTCCTACCAACGATTCGCGAAGCGAATCGGGTTAGGACTGTCAGACGGAGAAAAAGGTGACGGTCCCGGGAAGGGGCTGCTTGACCGAGCAAACTGCCGGGGAGAGCGTGCCGTCTTTCCCGATGGGGAAAACCTTGGCCTCTTTCCCGGAAAGCGCCGCAACGACAAGAAAACGCCCATCGGGGGAGATGGCGCAGCCTCTGCCGCCGTCGCAGGCGTTCTCGAAAACCTGTATCCTCGTGGGCCGGCCTGTCGTTTCTTCGATTTCAAACGCGGTGATGGCATTGACCTGCCGCAGGACTGTATAGAGATATCTGCCGGATTTGCCCACACAGATATCGGACTGCACTGCGCCTTCCGGCGGCGCGATATGCGCCGGAAGCGCGTCGGCATCGCACACGTGCGACAGCCGGCCCTCGTCGTCATACCGGTAAGCGCTGACAAATGTTTTGTATTCATGGTTGACAAACAGGAAAGGCAGCGTGGGGGCAAAAGCGCTGTACCGGGGCGCCGATCCGGGCTTGCAGCGAATCGGGCCCCCCGCACATTGCACGATCTTTTTTTTGGCGTAATCGATCCGGAACATATATATTTGGTCGCCGCCTTTGTCGCAAACGGCGTACAGTTTTCCCGACGGGGACCGCTGGATTGAATGCGCGTGCGCGCTCAGCTGAAAGGAACCTGGCCCCTCGCCACAGAGCCGAAAAAGATCGCAAGGATCGCCGATGAAGCCGTCCTCTTCCAACGGGAAAAGCACGACGGATGACTCATCATGCAGTGTTTTGATGCGGATCCTGCCGGAGGTGTCTGTTTCTGTCTGCGTAACGATGGTCCTGGAACCGTGGTTGACGGCCAATAAGAATTTCGCGTCCGGATCGGTCACGAGAAAAGCCGGGTTTCCGCCATAGGACGGCTTTCGGTTGATTTCTGCCAGATTGCCGTTTTCGGGATTGACGGAAAATGCCGCAATCTGTCCGCCGCCGCCCTGACGCATGCTGGGGTGGTCCGTCCGCTCATCGGTGATGTAAAGCATGCCGCGCTTCTCGTCCGGCCAGGCCGCCCCGACGCAAAATTCCTCAAAAACATTTTTCAGATATGCAAGTCGTCCTGTCTCCTTGTCGAACTCGTAGATCGCGATCCCCTTTGTCGGCTGCCCCGCCGTTCGCCAGTTGCCGATGTATACATGGGTTTTGCTCACTGCATGACGCCTTCCTTCGGATACAGTTCCCGGACGACATCAAACGATGTCCGTGAGATAATCTCGTCCTGAACCGCCTTCGACAGATTTACAAAATAAGCGCTGTACGTGGCTACGCGGACGAGAAGGTCGCGGTGGTTTTCGGGATGCGCCTGTGCGTCGCGCAGCATCTCGTTGTTGACAAAATTGAACTGGACGATGTCGCCGCCCAGCGAGCA
>JAITMX010000195.1 GCA_031290775.1 Eubacteriales Family XIII. Incertae Sedis bacterium | reverse complement strand
TGGCACACAAAACCGTTATATCTACGAATAACCGCAAGGAAAGGAGGAGCCATTTCAGCGTTGTTTTATTTTGAGGCAACGAATCGCTTTTCGACGTTATTTATTTATGAGGCATTACGGCGGGAGGCGGCGCCGGCCTATGAGAGCGAGTTCGCCAAGAAGCTTTTGGCGCCGCCGCTGCCCCTGCAAAACGCGGTGTTTCATATCCGCTATGCGACGGTCGGGGCGGTCGGGCACGAGAATACGCACCCGCTGACAGCGATAGATTTGACGGGGCGGCAGTGGACGATTATCCACAATGGCACGGTGTTCAATTTTGACAAATTGGACAAGTATTTTTACAGGCAAAACGGTACGACGGATACGGAACGGCTGCTTTTGTATCTGGTGGAGCGCGTCAACCGAAAGAGCGCCGATTCGCATCGGCCGCTGACGGACGAGGAGCGGTTTCGGGTGGTCGACGAGGTGCTTCGGGCTGTGGCGGAGGGCAACAAGCTGAAAGTGGCCCTCTATGATTCCGAGGTGATGTATGTACACGCAAATTCGCGGACGGGCAGCCGTGTGCTCGGGGAGTCGGGGAAAAACGATTTTCTGTATGAACTGGAGGTCGGGGACGCGCGCTTTTTTTCCACGGCCCCGCTCGACGCGCGGGCTTGGGCTCCTGTGCGGCTGAATACGCTGCTCGCGTACAAGGACGGGGGGATTCATGATTTGGTTTCTACACGACGGTCATTGACGAGAACAAGGAGATTTGCTCCGCGCTCAATTTCGCGAACGAAGATATCCTGTCCTATGGCTGTCCGTACAACAATCTGGAGCTGTCGTTCGGGAAAGAAAAGGACGGCGCCTATCACGAGGCTGTCTTTTCGCCGCGCGATGGGGATTTGCCGGCCAAGGCAATTCCTGATAAAATTATTGCATGATACGTGATACGGCGCTGATTTTTGAGGGGGGCGGGATGCGCGCGAGCTACACGGCGGGCGCGCTCGTGACGCTGCTGGAAGAGGGCATTGAGTTTTCGGACATTTACGGCATTTCCGCAGGTTCGAGCCACACAGTCAACTACATATCAAAAGACATTTGGCGGTCAAAGGCTTCGTTTGTCGACTTCATGGCGACGCCGGGCGCGGCGGGCGCGCGCTGCTTCCTGCGCGGGCGCGGCTATTTTTCCGCAGAATATATCTATGAGCGGTCCTGCCTGCCGGGCGGGCCTCTGCCCTACGACTTTGAAACATTTTTGAATAATCCCGCCATGCCGCACGTCGAGTCGTTTGAGCGGGACACGGGCCGGACGGTTTGCTGGGGCAAGGACGATATGCCGACCTTGCTTGATTTGATGAAGCGCGTGCGCGCAAGCTCGACGATGCCCTTTTTCATGCCGCCTGTCGAGATTGACGGCCATGTTTATTTTGACGGCGGCCTCGGCGACAGCTGGGGCGTGCCGCTCGCGCAGGCAAAATTAGACGGCTACAAAAAGTTTTTCATCGTCCGCACGCAGATGCGCGGTTACCGCAAATCAAAAAACAAGCACCCATTTCTCACCAAGGCGCTGTTCGGCGCGCGCGGGATTGTCGCGCAGCGCATGATCGAACGCTACAAAAATTACAACACGATACTCGATGAGATCGACGGGCTTGAGGCGCACGGCGACGCCTATGTGTTTTATCCGCGCGCGATGCCCGTCAAAAATACGACGATCGGCCTTCCGCTGCTGCAGGCGAGCTACGACGCGGGCTACGAACAGGCGCGCGCGGAGCTTTCCGCGTGGCGCGATTTTCTGTGATAGGCCCGGTCAGTGGCCGGTGCGGGCCGAGGGGTCTTTTCCGACAAGGCGGTAGTATACGGGCAGGCCGGCAGCCGTGCAGACGGCGGCGATGAGGTAGAGCCCCCGGTACCCGGCGAGCGGGACCAGCAGGCCCGCGATCATCGGGCCAATGGAAGCGCAGAGGTCGAGCGACATATAAAAGGTGGCGTTGGCCATCCCAAACCTGTGTCTGGGCGCGCGCCGGACCGTGAGCGCGAGCATGGCGTTTTGCACCGCGCCAAACCCAACGCCGAAGAGTATGGCGGCAATGACCAGCATCGCGCTGTTTTTCATCATGGCAAAGACGGCAAATCCGGCGACGTATATTGCGCAGCAGGGGAAGAGGACGAAGTTGGCGCCGCGGCGGTCGATCAGCCGGCTGACAAAAGGGCGCATCGCGAGCAGCGCCGCCACATAAACAAGGAAAAAGTAGGACGCGATTTCGGAAAGGCCGACCGATTGCGCAAAAACGGACTCAAAAGAAAGCATTGACGAATTGAACAGGAACAACAGCACACACGAGGCGGCGACCGGAAGCACGGTGCGCTCAAAAAATTTGTCGAGCAGCTTTTCGTCTTCGGGGGCAAGCAACGCGTCGACGCCCGGTGCGGGCGGCGGCAATTTTGCGGGTTTCTTTATGTTGTCAAATACGGACATTCGCAGGAAAGGCACACACGCGAGGGAGACGAGCGGGAGGATGGTGCAAAAGACAAACACCCCGGCAAAACTTCCGTTTGCCGAAAGCTGCGCCCCCGTGAACGGCCCGACGGCCCAAGCGACCAATTGAAACATGGAATAGTAGCCGACGCCCTCGCCGCTGCGTTTTTGGGGGATGATGGTCGAAGCCATGGTAATCGCGGTATTGGCCGTCATGCCGTACGCAACGCCCGCGCACACGCGCACTGCATAGAGCGCCGCCGGCGTCGCCACAAACAAACTTGCGGCCGTGAAGACGACGATGCCCACGAGGCCGACCGTGTACATCGGCCGAAAACCCGTGCGCGTCACCAAGCGCCCCGAGAAAAACCGCGAGCCGAGCATGCCCACGACATAAAGCCCTGTGGCGACGCCCGCCCCGCCCTCGCTCAAACCCAGCTCGGACATCGCGTAGCTTGGGAGCTGCGTCAGCAATGTGTAGAAATTGTTGCTGAAAAGAAATGTCGAGATCGAAATGATGACAAATTCACGTGTAAAAATCCTGGCGCTTCCCGGTTGCATGATTCAATTATAACATTTTTTCCTACGCGCCCACTCTGCGCTCGATGAAATCCTGCACGCCTTCTTTGGGGATGCCGAGCACGACGGCAAACTCCCCGAACAGGAGGTCTTCTGCCAATTTCATAAAACGTTTGTCCACCGCCCCATGCTTTCCGTTTTGTTTTTTTTCATAGATGGACATCGTCAATTCAATCAGCTCCGTACAGTCAAAGGCTACGATTTTTTCTTTGTAGATCTTGGCAAGCTCCTGTATCGTGTTTTCGCGGTAGGCCCGTACGCGTATTTGTGGAATGAAATCTATCAATTTTTCCACTTCGGCGACCGACATGATTTTGCGCATGGGCGTCTTGACGTCGTCCACCGGCACATAGATCGTGATTTTTTCATAGATCGGCGCCAACACATAAAACAGGGCATCCTCCTCAGCGTTTGAATGGTCCGGCAAGGTGGAGACGCCTGCGATGCGGCATACCCCGGTCATTCCATACACAACATGGTCTCCGATTTCAAACATGGTGAGCCTCCTCGCTTTACACTTTCAATCAACAAGCAATTATAACAATCACAGACATCCTGATGTAAGCGGAAATTTCGCAAATTTCAAAAACGTTTATTGCGTAACAATTCTGCGTAACACCTACGTAACAATTCAGACACTGCATTCAGAGTTACAGTTCACACCCTAACCGTCAGACGTAGAGTGCCACGGTAGACGACCACGGTAGAGTGCCACGCGGCAAAGCCGCTGCACTCCTCGAAGGCGAGGTACGACGGAGCTAAAGCTCCTGTACCTCTGCCACGCGCTAAAGCGCT
>JAITMX010000016.1 GCA_031290775.1 Eubacteriales Family XIII. Incertae Sedis bacterium | reverse complement strand
AGGACGACGATGACGATGATGCCGGTCGAGATGAAATTGAGGCCGACGAGGAAGGTCAGCACCATATAGCCGATCGCGACCCAGAGGAGGCTGTATTTGCGCATCCAGCCCTGGCCGCGCTTGTCGGACCATGTCGTGAACAGCAGTGGCAGCAGGCCCATCGCGGCTTGCATGATCGTGACGTAGACGCCCATCGTGTCGGGATTGACGCCAAATTCGTCAACAATGTAAGGGCTCGTCCGATTGAACAATTCCCGAACGGTTGAGTTCATGGCAAAGACCAGCCACAGTACGATCATCGCGCCCCACGAAACCGCAGGCACCTTGGGAATGAAACTCTGTTTCGTTTGCATTGCTTACCCTCCTTCTTCCTGATTCTCTTAAAAATAAACTGTGGATAATGCGAACCGGCCGGGCTTCATACGCCGGAATACGCCGGATGCCCACAACCTGAGCACATCGTAACGCCCAAGCCACCCGCGCGTAAATCAAAACTATTTGATATGGTGTACAAATTGCGTTTGTGGTTGGTATCAGTGTTGGGTGCTTTACCGGGCGCGCCATACCCACGTAAGATGGCAATGTGAGGAGGTGCGAATCATGAAACTCTATATCTTGAATCTCGGCAAAATGCAGCTCGACGAATCCGCGCTGGTCGCGGGCATCCATGGCGGCAGCCTGCGCAATCAAAACCCGGTGGCGCAATGGGTGGACATCCCCGTGCAGGCGGCGCTTGTAGACTACGGCGACGGGTATCTTCTATATGATACGGGCTGCAATATCCGCGAGCGCTTTGTCCCTGATGATGAGGATACGCCGTCACCGTTTCACGGAAGCGAGGATGGCCTGATCGAGCCTCAGCTTGCCGCGCTCGGCGTACGGCCCGATGATGTGAAATATGTGGTCATGAGCCATTTGCATTGCGACCACGCGGGGTATCTGTATTTGTTCAAGAACGCGCAGGTGATCACGGCTGACAAGGAGTTTTCGCAGTCGATGCGGCTTTTCGGCCTGCGCGGTTTTGGGCCTGGGCCATACAAATACGCGGATTTTGACGCGTTTCTGCAGGCAGGGCTCGATTGGCGGCTGATTCCGGAGGGGCAGGTTGAGTATGAAATCGTGCCGGGCGTGAAGGCTGTCAATTTTGGGACGGGCCATACGTTTTCTTTGACCGGGCTTTATGTGGAGTTGCCGAGAAGCGGCAATTTTCTGTTTACGGCGGACGCGCTTTACCGTTCGGAAAATCTAGGGCCGCCGATCCGCATCCCGGGGCTCATCTACGATTCAATCAGCTATGTGAAGAGCGCGGAGCTGATTGCGGGCTACGCGGCCAAGACAAAGGCCACGATTATTTTCGGGCATGACAAGCGGCAGTTTGCCACACTGGATACGGCGCCGGATTATTACGACTGATTTTTCGAAAATTTCGGAAATGCTTTCTCCAAAACGGACATTAAACCGCGAAAATGGGCGTGATTTTGTATTGCGCCCATTCTGCCTTCGTCTATAATTGATTGTGGAAGAGAGTGTATTTCTGAACATTTTTTGTACTTTGGGAAAGGAGAATTGGATGTATCAATACAATATCGATATTGAGCTTGTCAAGGAGCTTGAAGCAAAAGCCGTCAAGATCCGCAAAGACCTGCTCAATTTCATTTACCGGATCGGCATGGGTCATCTCGGCGGCGAGCTGTCGTGCGTGGATGTGGCCGTCGCGCTCTACTACAAGTACATGAATTACGATCCCGCCAACCCCGCGTGGGAGGGCCGCGACCGCTTCGTGCTCTCCAAAGGCCATTGTTCCGAGACTTTCTATACAATCTATCAGGATTTGGGCATGTACACGATGGACTATATGGTGGAGCATTTTGAAACGCTCGACACGTACAAATTCGGCATGCACAGCAACCGCCTGAAGGTGGACGCGATCGAGGTCTCCGCCGGCTCGCTCGGGCACGGGCTGCCCATCAGCGTCGGCATGGCGCTCGGCGCGCGCATGCAAAAGAAAAACTGGCGCACGTTCGTGCTGGTCGGCGACGGCGAGCTCAACGAAGGCACCAACTGGGAAGCCCTCATGGCGGCAGGCCACCACAAGCTCGGCAACCTCGCCTGCATCATCGACAAAAACGGGCTTCAGATGACGGGCCACACAAAGGACGTCATAGACATCGACCCGCTCGACAAAAAGCTCGAAGCTTTCGGGTGGGATGCCGTATCCATCGACGGCAACGATATGTACGCGGTCTGCGAGGCTTTCCAAAACCTGCCGCCGGCCGAGCCGCTTGCGCGCAAACGGCCCATCGCGATCATCGCGAACACGGTCAAGGGCAAGGGCGTCGATTTCATGGAAGACGTCGCGACATGGCACGGCGGCGGCATCGCGAAAGAGCAGCTTGGCCAAGCGCTCGCTTCGGTTGAAAAGAACAGGAGGGCAAGGTAATGCCGGTACAGACAACATTTGACTTTGACGCGATGCTTTCGAGCGCGAAAGAAGCCTACGGCGAAGTCCTGCTCGAGCTTGCCGACGAGGGCGCCGAGTTCGTCTTCACCTATACGGACAATGTGGCGCCATCGACGACGGCGGGCGCGCTTGTCAAAAAATATCCTGAGCGCTGCTTCAACTTCGGCATCGCCGAGCCCAACCAGGTCGGCGCGTCGTGCGGCCTCGCGCTCTCGACGGGCCTGCCCGTTTTCGCGCAGGTATTCGGCCCGTTCCTTTCGCTGCGCTCAGCCGACCAAATCCACACGGACATCGCCTACAACGACGTGAATGTGCGCCTCATCGGCACCCATTCGGGCGTGACGGCGGGCGGCGGGCCTACGCACAACACGATTGCAGACCTCGCGCTTTACCGCGCGATTCCGGGGCTGACGATCTGTGTGCCCGCGGACGCAGACCAATGCAAAAAATTCATCCGCGCATCGATCGGTTATCAAGGGCCCATGGTCATCCGCATCGACCGCGGCGGCTCGCCCAACGTCTATGCGGATACGGGCTATGATTTTGAAATCGGCAAGTCCATCGAGGTCACAGAGGGCGACGACGTCACGATTGTTTCGTGCGGCTCGTTCCTCTATTGGTCGCTCATGGCGGTCAAGCTGCTGGGGGACAAGGGCGTGAACGCGCGGCTCGTCGATATGCACACGATCAAGCCTTTGGATTTGGACGCGATCGACAAGAGCGCAAAACTTACAAAAGCCATCGTCACTGTCGAGGAAGCCTCAATCAACGGCGGGCTTGGCAGCGCGGCAGCCGAACGGCTCGCGGAAACAAGCTACGGCGGCAAGTTTGCCCGCATCGGCTTGCCCGACGAGTTTTTGGTGCTCGGCGACCCCGAGGCGGTCTACGACTTTTACGGGATTTCGCCGGAAAAAATCGCGGCGCGGGTCCTGAAGCTGCTCGGCAAATAACAATCAGAGGAATACGGCGCGAAGGAGGCGCAAGAAAATGCAGCAAAGCGTATTGGATTTTTCGATGGACTATTTCAGCCTGAAGGGCAAAACAGCCATCATCACGGGCGGCAACACAAATCTCGGCATGGCCTACGCGGTGGCGTTTGCGCGGGCGGGCGCAGACCTTTATATCCCGCATTTCCTGCCGGACGTGAGCGAGGTCAAAGAGGCTGTCCTTGCGGAAGGGCGCCGCATCGAGTTTTTGCAGGGGGATCTGACGGACGCGGACTACCGCAAAAAGGTCATCTCGGACTGCCTCGAAAAGTACGGCAAGATCGACATCCTCGTCAACAACGCGGGCATGGGCGTCTTTGCGCCTTTCGAGGAGTACAAGGATTCGGACTTTGCGCGCGTTTTGGACCTCATGCTGAACACGGCCTACTATCTGGGCAGGGAAGCGGGGCTCGTCATGAAAAAGCAGGGCGGCGGCAAGATCATCAACATCGGCTCCGCGCTGTCGTTTACCGCCGACGGCGGCTGCCCGCCCTATATCGTCGCAAAGCACGGCATCATCGGCGTGACGCGCGATTTCGCCAATGAGCTCGGCCGGTACAATGTGCAGTGCAACGCGCTGTGCCCCGGCTTTTTCAAAAGCGAGGTCAACACCGGCGTGCCCAAAGAGGTCGTCGACCGCGTTTCCGCGCAGCTTCCGGGCGGGGAGTGGGGCGAATACGGCCAGCTCATGGGCACGGCCGTATTCCTCGCGAGCAAGGCATCCGACTACGTCAACGGCTGGGCCGTCGGCGTGGACGGGGGCTTCACCGCGATGATTTAGCCGCGCCGCGCAGAGGCCAGCAAATCAAAGGGGCTGTCTCCGTTATTGCGGGATAGCCCCTTTTCATTCGCCGTCTTGAATTTCCGCAAAATGCGCTGTCAATAATTGATGCAGCCGCCGTCGATATTCAGGTTTTGCCCGGTATAGAACGCGCTGTCGTCGCTGAGCAGGAAGAGCACGCCGCCCACGACGTCGCCGGGCTCCATGGCGCGGTGGATGGCGCGCGTCTGGATGCTGTAATCATAATTTTTTTGGAAGGCTTCGGGGTCGCCCGCGAGCCCCTTGGACGCCTCCGTCATCGTGTAGCCCGGCGTGACCGAGTTGCAGCGGATCCCGTGTTCGCCGACGACGCGCGAAATGCTGCGAGAGAGGGCCCAGACGGCGCCCTTGCTGGCCGTATAGTGCGCAAAGAAAGGGTTGCCCTCGAGGATGGAGGCGGACGCGATGTTCACGATGCTGCCGCCTCCGCGCTTGATCATATGCGGATAGGCGGCTTTGCAGCAGTGCCATGTGCCTTTGACATTGACATTCATGACGCGGTCCCATTCTGCCTCTTCGATGAGGTGGAAAGGCTCCATCGCGATGCCCGCGTAGATGGCGGCATTGTTGACGAGCCCATCGATGCCGCCAAAAACTTCTGCCGCTTTGCCGCACATTGCCTGCGCGCTTTCGTAGTCCGCGATGTCGGCGCGCACGGCAAGCGCTTCGCCGCCCGCGCCCTTGATGAGCGATACGGTCTCTGCGGCATCCGCGATATCCGCGCAGACGGCTTTTGCGCCTTCCGACGCAAAGCGGAGCGCAAACGCGCGGCCGAGGCCCCCCGCAGCGCCTGTGACGATGACAACCTTGTCCCTCAAAATCATGTTGGTCTCCTTTCAGATTCGCGATAATGCATTATGGCTGTTTTTATATTATATCTATATTATCTATTTTTATAAAGGTATATATTTGCTTTTGGGAGAGAGCCGGCTCTCATGCCGACGGGGAGGCGGAAGCATCCAGGGGATGAAATGCCTTGAGTCTGCAAAACATTCCAATTTTATTAAGTGTTTAGAATCTCGTATTTTGGGTATATAATAAATAAGTTCGATGAAAAGGCGCAGAATGGCGAAATACGCGCCTTTGCGAGCAAGGCGTATTTGTATGCAAAATTAGATATAGCACAACACTTGCAAGGGGAGATTCCAAAATGAATAATAAAATACCAAGTTTGATTTTGGGCGTGCTGATGATGGCGAGTGTTGCCTTCGCATACGCGCAAAGCGTTCCCGTTTCTTACGCGGGGGAGGCGGGCCGCGGCGCCGATCGCCCGCTGGTGGCCGCAACAGAAGAAGCCGCGCCCGGCGGGCCTTACAAGGCGGCCGGCGCGGAAAGCGAAAAGGGCGATTCGGATCAAAAGGACGCCGTAGGGAGCGGGGAAAAAAGCCCCGATGGCCCGGACACGGCAGCCGTGCGCGACGCAGATGCACTGGCTGCGGAGGATGGGCTCATGCTATTGGCTTCCGGCGCCATAGACAGCGTCGCCGCGCTCAAGGCGGCGATGGAAACTGCGGGGGACGGGGATGTCTTTACGCTCGGCGCGGCGTTCGCGGCGGATCTTGCTTTGAACGGCCCGGTGGAAGCGGCGCTGACGACGGGGAACCGTTTCACGCTTGCGGGGGACGGAAGCGCCCCGCTGGTTTCCGCAAACGGCGGGTACCATTTTGACATCGTCAACCCTTTCGGCGCGACGATTGCATTTCAGGCGCTTGAACTGCGTGGGACAGCGGACAGCGGCGGCGTCCGTTTGGAAGGCGGCAGCGCTATCTTCAGCCACTGCGCCTTTGCGGAGATCGGGAAAGGCCCGGCGGTTGCGGCAGCCGGCCAAGGCGCGGATATCGAGGTGGCGGGCAGCACATTTTCCGCTTGCGCCGGCGGCGTCGACATGGGCGCAGGCAGCCAAGGCAGCGGGAAGAAGCTGGCGATTGCAGACAGCGAATTCAAGAACAACGCGCAGGTTTCCGTCAACGCGTACAAGTCCGAGGCAAATATCAGCCGTACGGCTTTCCGGGAAAATGCCGCCTCTGCCCTAAGCGCCGGCGGCAATGTGAACATCAGCCGCTGCGATTTTCTGGACCATGCCGCCCAGCGGGCAATCTATGCCGGCGCGGGCGCGGGCTTCACAATCGAGGACAGCAGCTTTATGGGGAACATCGGCGGCGCGATACAGATCGCGGGCGGCAGCGAGCCCGAACCGGCGTTTTACTCGATCAACAGGTGCTACTTCAAAGACAATGCCGTGCGGGACGGCAGGGGCGCCGCCATCTACGGCGCCTATATTTCCGATGCTGCGCTGAATGTCGCGGACAGCATATTTTCCAATAACAGGGCCGAAGGGACGAGAACGGGCCATGCGCAGAACAATACGGTAGACGGCGGCGCGATTGCGATCAACGCCGACGGGCAAAACCGCGTCAAGGTCAATATCACCGGTTCCGATTTTGAAGGCAACTTTGCCCAGGACGATGGCGGCGCCATCATCATCCAGGGCACCCATGAGAGGACTTCCGTCGAAAGCAGCATCGCAAACTGCACGTTTACGGACAATACCTGCGCGGGCGCCCAGTATGGCAAGGTTGTTTGGGGTGTCGGCGCATGGATCACCGACGGCTGCGGCGGCGCGATCAACTACTACGCGATGACCCGGTCGGAAATCACCCACTGCACATTCTTTGGGAACGGCGTCACGAACGCAATTGTCGGCGCCGGAATCAATATGGGCAATGTGGGCGGCGGCGGCGCGGTAGCGGTGGAGACGGATGAAACGCGGATCAAGGATCCGGACCAACTGCCGCCTTGCCCTGTGCTGAGCAACAATATCTTCGTCGGCAACTATACGATAAAACCGGCGACGCAATCGACGATTGACTTGATTAACGGCCAGA
This sequence comes from Eubacteriales Family XIII. Incertae Sedis bacterium, assembly GCA_031290775.1. Taxonomy (GTDB): domain Bacteria; phylum Bacillota; class Clostridia; order Peptostreptococcales; family Anaerovoracaceae; genus WRMW01. The sequence goes on along the minus strand of JAITMX010000016.1, from coordinate 7,481 downwards.
CAGGGGGTTCGCTCGGAAACAGAGGGCCCCGCGAAAGGTCGGGCAACGTATTTGTCCTGCCCGCCACGGACTCAGACCTCCAGTCGCCGGACATCAGGACGATGGACAACAATGGCAACGTGGGCTATGACAATGTCACGAACCTTGATTACGATGACAACGGCGTCAATGCGGCCGCAAAGATCACCGTGGAAAATGTCTTTGCCAACGTGGCGGGCGACAGGCCTGTCAAAGAAAGCTTCGGCGCGCCTGTCGGATCGGATGCCAACAGCGCGCAGCGTTATTGCTATATTCCCAGCCCGCGGAGCGACGAGATGTACCGCGACGGTTCGGGGCCCTACTACGACAAGAATGTCCGTGTCGATATGCGCGGCTATCCGCGCGACCACTTCCCCAACGCGGGCGCGGTGGAGATATACTGGACAAAATTTGACCCCGGCGTCGCGCATACCGGGAAGTGGGTGGACAAGAGCATGCTGTCAGGGGCGCCGCTGAACGGCATCCAGAGCTTGCTGGACAGTGAGATTTATTATCTCATCACGACGCCCGGCGGCAAATTGGCCACATTCCCGCGCGTGGCGCTCGACACCACCGACGCGGATTACGGCTTTGCCGGCTGGCAGAGCGACCAGCCCTCCAACCCGGGCGCGGCGCCGGGGGACCAGGTATTTCCCATGGTGCAGCCAAGCACGGAAGTCGTTTCCGCAAAGCAGACCTATACCGCCAAGTGGGAGAAAGAGCGTTTCCGCGTGGATTTCGATTTGAACTATGGCGGGCTCTGGGGGACGCCCCAAATCCGGATACCCAAGGGGGATCCGATTTCTGTGCCGAACGCGCCGGTGCGCGGAAATTATGAATTTGACGGATGGTATACGGAAAGCGCCTGTGTGGCGCCATGGGATTTCAGGGCCGGAATTATGGAAGACCGCGTGCTCTATGCCGGGTGGGCGCAGCTCTACCAGGTCAAGGCAAACGCTTCGCCGGGCGATGGCGGCACAGCTTCGGCAAGCGCGGGGCAGGCGCGGGCGGGCGCTGAGGTAACGCTTTGGGCGCAAGCATATGACGGCTATGAATTTGCGGGATGGCGGACGGAGCAAGGCGGCATCGCGCCCGCGCAGACAGGGAGGCTTTCTTTCGCGATGCCCGCCGCCGACGTGGAGATGACAGCCCTGTTCCATAAAAAAGCAGAGGCGCCGGATGTACCTGGGCCTGTAACGCCGCCCACGCCGCCGCCCACGCCGCCCACGCCGCCGCCCGCGCCGCCCACGCCGAAACCGGTGATTCCCGCACCGCCCGCGCCGCCCGCGCCGCCCGCTCCAGAACCGGCGGTGCCTGCCACGCGTCCCGGGGAAGAACCGCAGAAAGCGCCCAAAGGGGATATCGCTCCGAAGGCTGAGCCGATCCGGCCGGGCGCTATGGCGCCCAGCACTAAGAAGGAGACGGAGCCGCCCGAAGACGGGCCCGCCCTGCGGGCCTTGGATCGGCAGAGCGGGAATCTATTGAAAGACTTGTTTGGCGGCGATATCCCGCTGGGGGATTTTGAGTTTCGTGGGGCATGGTCGCTCCTGAATCTGCTGATGGCGCTGATTGCTTTCGCCTGTTCCGCCGTATTGGCATTGATGTGGCTCTTGCGCAGGCGCAGCGGGGGGGAGAGGGCGCAGGAAGCCGGCAGGCGGACGCGCATCCTGAAGATTGCCGCTATTGCAGGCGGGTTGCTCCCCGCGATCCTGTTCCTTATCCTGGAAGACATGCATCTTTCGGTGACATGGGTGACCTGTTGGACACCGCTGATTGGTTTGTTTTTCCTCATTTGCATCGCCCTTCATATCGCAAGGGGGATCTTGGACAGCAGGGACGAAGTGCGGGAGGCCGAGTGAATTTGCTGTATAATAAAGCATTATGCGAAGGACTTTTACAATCATGACGCTTGGTTGCAAAGTAAACCAACAGGAATCGGAAACGCTCGCCGTTTGCTTCAATCGTTTGGGATTTGAAGCGGCGGCGCGCGGCGCGGCCGCCGACGTTTGCGTGATCAATTCCTGTGCGGTGACGGCCTCGGCCGACAGCAAGACGCGGCAGCGGATCCGGCGGGCGCGCGCCGACAATCCGGACGCGCTCATCTGCGTAATCGGTTGTCTGCCGGAGATGGCGCAGGATTTGGCGGCTGCTATGCCCGAGGTCGATTTGGCGGTCGGCAGCCTTGAGAAAGGGCGGACGGCGGAGTTTGCGCTCGCTGCGATCGAAGCGCGCGCCGGCGAAACAAAACCGTCAGGCTGTGCGGAAAGCCCGTCATTGCGCGGGGCGCAGCGGCGTGGCAATCCAAGAATGCCCGGTTTGCAAGATGTCTTTATGGATTGCTTCGCTTCGCTCGCAATGACGGAGGCGTTTCCGCACAGCTTGCCGACCAGCTTGCCTCCCTCCGGCGTGGCGCGGACGCGGGCATTTTTGAAAGCGGAGGACGGCTGTGACCGCTTCTGCGCCTACTGCGTCATCCCCTATGCGCGCGGGCCCGTGCGCAGCCGGCCGATGGACGATATCCTCAGGGAGGCTGAGGCGTTGCTTGCGGCAGGATATAAAGAACTTGTGGTCACAGGAATCAATCTTGCGCTTTACGGGCAGGATATCGCTGCGCCCGCCCCGTCTGCCATATCCGGCCGGTTTGCCCAAGACGGGCTGTATGAATTGGCGAGGCGCCTTTGCGCGCTCGCTGCGGGAGATGAGTATCGTGTGCGGCTCGGTTCGCTGGAACCGACAGTGGCAGACGCGCGCGGCGCGGCGCGGCTTGCGGCGCTGCCCGGAATCTGCCCGCATTTTCATCTTTCGCTGCAAAGCGGCGCCGCAAGGACACTTGAGGCGATGGGGCGCCGCTATACGCCTGGCGCCTACGAGGATATCGTCCGTGCGCTGCGCGGGATCGATCCGCTCTTTGGATTGACGACGGATGTCATTGTCGGCTTTCCGGGCGAGACAGACGAGGATTTTGCGGAAAGCCTTGATTTTGTGAAAAAAATCGGTTTTATGCGCGTGCACGTGTTCAAGTACTCAAAAAGGCCCGGCACACGGGCGGCCGGGATGGGCGGGCAGGTATCGGAAGATGTGAAAAACGCGCGAAGCCGCGCGATGATCGAGGCGGCAGAGGCGGGAGCGGCGCATTTTCTTGCGGAAAACGCAAGGCAGGCCCGCCGTACGCTTGTGTACGGGCCTGACAAAAACAGGCGTTTTGTCCGCGGGCTGACGGACAATGGGATCAATTTGCGTTTGCCTGCGCACAAAGCCGGCGCGTATCGGCCAAACGAATTTGCGGAGATCGCCATCCCCGAAAATTTATAAAAGGAAAGCACATCGTTTGTTGAATAAAGTGAACAGGCAAAGAAACAGAGCGGGTTTTCGCCCTTGTTTGGCAAACGGCAGAACGATAGAAGGTAGAATTGTCCCGGGACGCGAACATCGTAGAGTTAATAAAGGAAAAAGCCGACATCGTCGAGACGGTCGGCCGTATTGTGCCGCTCAGGCGCAGCGGCAGGAGCTGGTCGGGCCTGTGCCCGTTTCATAAAGAGACGGACGGCTCGTTCCACGTGTACGATGACAGCGGACACTTCATTTGCTTTGGCTGCGGAGTCAAGGGTGACGTAATAACGTTTTATGAAAAGTATTACAATCTCTCTTTCCTCGACGCGTGCGAACGCCTTGCGGCAGAGTATGGGATCGACTGGCGTCCGGGCGGCTCGTTTACGGCCGACAGCGGAAAGGAGCCGCTCTTTGAGGCAAACCGATTTGCGGGCAGCGTATATTATGAAGCCATGAAGCAGGAAGGCAATCCCGCGCTGGTGTATTTGCTCGGGCGCGGCATCGACCGCCGCACGGTTTCGAAGTTTCGGATAGGCTACGCGGACGACAGCGGGCGGATGCTCTCGCTCCGGCTCGAAAACGACGCGGCGCTGCGCAAGTCCGCCGAGGAAGTCGGGCTCGTCTATCAATACAGCGGGCGGCTCCGCGACCGCTTCGAAGGCCGCGTGATGTTTCCGATCGTGAATACGCGCGGGAAGGTCATCGGTTTTGGCGGCCGCGATATCTCCGGCAAGGCGAAGGCAAAATACATCAACAGCGCGGCCTCAAACGTTTACGCAAAGGGTTCAAACCTGTATGGGCTCAATATGACGCAGGGCGCGATCCGCGAACAGGGTTTTGCGATTCTCGTCGAGGGGTATATGGATCTTGTGGCCCTTTATATGCATGGCGTCACAAATGTATGCGCACAGCTCGGTACGGCGTTCACGCCGCAGCAAGCGAAATTGCTCGGCAAATATACGAAAACAGCCTTGCTCGCGCTCGACTCGGACGAATCGGGGCAGAATGCGGCGCTGAAAAGCATGGACATCCTCGCGGAAGCGGGTCTGAAAGTGCGCGTGCTCGTGCTTGAGGGGGCGAAAGACCCCGACGAATTCATACGCGGTTTCGGGCGCGAAGCCTTTGATGAGGCCGCGCGAAACGCGGTGCCGATGTACGATTTCAAGCTCGGCCGCATGAAACGCGAATACGACCTGACGGCTTCGGATGGGCTCGCGGATTTTCTGAAGGCGGCCGCCGTGGTCATCGCGCCGCTTTCGCCGGTCGAGCAGGACTACTATGTCAAGAAACTGTCCCGCGAATCCGGTATTTCCGAGAGCGCGATCGCGCTGCAGGCGCAGGGCAGCAGGCAGGCGCAGACGGAGCCGATGCGGGCGGGACGGGCAAAGGCCGCGCCGGCGCTTTCGGACGAATTGTACCGCGGCATCCTCGGCTTGGCGCTCAGATCGGCCTCGGCGCTCGAAAAGGCGGCCGCCTACCGTCATCTTTTTGAGGGGACAGGCTATGGCGCCATCATGAACGCGATGCTTGCGCTGAAAGAGCGTTCCGGCGCCGTGCCGGCCGTGCCGGCGCTGGCTGAAATGCTTGACGAGGCGGATCAGGCCGTACTCGACCTGATCGCGCAAGCGGCGCCGGCGGACACGGGCGGAGGCGGGCAAGTCCGCGAATATTTGATCAAACTTGAGCTTGCCGCGCTCGGTGGGCGGGAAAGCGAAATCGCCCGAAGCGAGGATTTTGCATCCGGCGACACGGACGCAATGAAAGAGCTGATGGAGATACAGGCGCAAATAAAATTATTGGAAAACGATATCAGAAACAGAAAATGAGGTGAGCAAGTTGGCAATCGACGAAATTGAAATCAAGGACAAAACAACGGAAGAATTCCTCGAAGAGTTTTTCGACAAGGCGCGGGCGCGTGGGCGCGTGACGGATACGGAGATCTACGACAGCCTGTGCCATCTGGAAATCGATCAGGAGCAATATGACACCTTCCTCGAACGCCTTTCAACGCACGGTGTTGAGATTCGAAGCGGCGATGCGGACGAACCGGATGATTTTGATTTGCGTGTCCTTGAGGAAGACAAAGAAGAGGACGATGCCAAAAAGGATGCGCTGACGCCCGATGGCAAGATCATACTCGAAGCTACGCTGCCCAAAGAGATGGCCGTAGACGACCCTGTGCGCATGTATTTGAAAGAGATCGGCGCGGTGCCGTTGCTCAACGCCGCGGAGGAGGTCGATCTTGCAAAAAAAATGGAGGCGGGCACGGCAGCGCAGCGGGCATTGACGGAAGCTTATCTCAGAAACGCGGTCGCGATCGTGAAGCTCGCGATAGACAAGAGCCACACATTTGCCGACCTCCTGCAGGTCGCGCAGTATGGGCTTGCGTATGCTGTCGAAAACTGCGAGAAGTACCGCGGCCAAGACTTTGGCGCGTTTGCGGTATTTGTCGTCAAACAGGCCGTCGATCTGTATACGGAAGACCCAAAGAGGCTCGTGAACATCAATCCGACGTACTGCGAATACATCAACAAACGCGTTGCGATGCAGCGCGAATATTTGAAAGAGACGGCCGGCCTTGATGATGACAACAAGGACGGCGACCGTTCCATCAAGGACGAAAAGGACACGCTCGCGCGCTATTTCGGCGAACTTTCCTCACAATTCAAATTGCAGATGACAAGCAATGACAAACGCAAGCTTGACCGAATCGGCCTGCTGCCGCAGGCGCCGCCGCCGCGCCGCCGGAAACCTCCCGTCGTGACCGGCCCGAAAAATGTCAAAATAGACGCATACTACAAAGAATACCTGCGGCGCATCTCTGCGGTTCCGGAGATGGAGCCTGAGTATGCGAAAAAGCTTATAGAGCTCGTTGCTATCGGAAAGGACGCGCAAGGCAAGCTCTGCGAGGCAAATCTGCGGCTTGTCGTGTCGATTGCAAAGCGCTATATCGGGCGCGGCATGCTTTTCCCGGATCTGATCCAAGAAGGCAACTTCGGCCTCATCAAGGCTGTGGACAAGTTTCAGTGGCAAAAGGGCTTCAAGTTTTCGACCTATGCGACGTGGTGGATCAGGCAGGCAATCACGCGCGCGATCGCGGACCAGGCGCGGACGATCCGCATACCGGTCCACATGGTCGAGACGATCAACAAGCAGATACGTATCCAACGCCAGCTTCTGCAGGAATTCGGCCGCGACCCGACGCCTGCGGAGATCGCGGTAGAGATGGACATCACCGAGGCGAAAGTGCGCGAAATCCAAAAGATCGCGCAGGAGCCCGTGTCGCTTGAAACGCCGATCGGCGAGGAGGAGGACAGCCACCTCGGCGACTTCATCCCCGACGAGGACATCCCCTCGCCCGTGGACGCCGCCTCTGCGGCCATGCTGCGCGCACAGCTCAACAGCGTGCTCAACACGCTTCACGAGCGCGAGCGCGACGTGCTGAAAATGAGGTTCGGTTTTGACGACGGCCGCCCGCGCACGCTCGAAGAGGTTGGCAAGCAGTTCAATGTGACGCGGGAGCGCATCCGCCAGATCGAGGCGAAGGCGCTGCGCAAGCTCCGCCATCCGTCGCGCAGCCGCGCCATCAAGGATTATCTGGAATAATCGGCGTGCGCGCGAAAAAACTCCCCGTGCGCCTTGCCGCGATGGCGGGCTTTGTGGGTGCCGGCGAATCGCTTGCGGACATCGGCGCAGACCACGGCTATCTGCCGATCCATCTCGTCAGGGAAGGGCGTTCGCCGTTTGCCATCCTGACGGACGCCAACCCGGGGCCGCTTGAAAAGACGCGGGCCAGCGTCGCCGCGGCTATCGGGCCTGCGGCAAACGGGATGGACGCGCCGCGCATCAGCATCCGGCTTGGCGACGGGCTTGCGCCGGTCGGCGCGGCGGAGGTCGATACGGTCGTGATCGCCGGCATGGGCGGCAAGACGATTGCCGCGATCCTCGCGGCAGACCTCGCGAAAACGCGGAGCTTCAAAAAGTTTGTCCTGCAGCCGCGCACGAAGGCGGGCGTGCTGAAAACGTGGCTGGAAAACGCCGGTTTTGAGATTCTTGCGAAAACGGCGGCGGAAGAAAGAGGGCGGCTTTGCGACATTGTCGTATGCGCGCCGAAAGGAGTGAAATGATCGAAA
>JAITMX010000124.1 GCA_031290775.1 Eubacteriales Family XIII. Incertae Sedis bacterium | reverse complement strand
CCGCCGCCGTCGGTCGCGCCATTGCCGTTTGCGGTATTGCCGCTGACGGCCGAACCGCTGACAGTCGCTGTCGCACTCTGGTGGGCATACAGCCCGCCGCCGTTGCCGCTTGCGGTATTGCCGCTGACGGTTGAATCGCTGACGCTTGCTGTCGCGCCATAGCCGACATACAGCCCGCCGCCGCCGTCATACGTGCCATTGCCGTTTGCGGTATTGCCGCTGACGGCCGTTTTCGTGAGCGTGTTGGCCCCGGCGTTGCCAAAATACAGCCCGCCGCCGTAGGAATCCGCCGTGTTGCCATCGACAAGCGTGTTTGAAACCGCAATGTTTCCATTGCCGTTCACCACGCAAATACCGCCTCCCATCATTGCGGAATTGCCGGAAATTTTACTGTCCAAGATCGACGCGTCGCCGGCGAGAATGTAGACGCCGCCGCCGGAACCGCCATTCGTCTTGTTTTCTTCGATTGTGCAGTTTTCGACCGTGAGCCCGTTGTTCGTCAGCGCGGCAACGCCGCCGCAGGGGCCAACGGCCGTATTGCCACTGATCGCGACGTTTTTCAGCGTGACGGAACGCTGCACGGCGCCTTCGACATTATAGGTATGGCTGAGCGCGCCACCCTGCATTTCCGCGTAATTGCCTTTCATTTCGCCGCCGATATAGGCGATATCCCCATGCATGGCCGAGACCGCGCCACCCGTAGCGATGCTGTCGCCCAACGCGCGGTTTCCGTTCATCGCGCAATTTGCCGCAGTGACGCTCCGGTTGGCGTAGACCGCGCCGCCCGCGCCATAGCGCGTCGTGTTGTCCGTGAGCGCACACCGGTCCAAAGCCACGCTCCCGGAAGCCGCGCAGACCGCGCCGCCATTCAAGATGCCAGGGAAGCCTTTCGGGATGTCGATGCCGACGGTCCACCCGTCATCGTTTGCCGTGCAGCCGGTGATGACGGCCCCGTCCAGCGCCAGCGTGCCGTAAAGGCCGCTTTGAATGCCGCCGCCCTCATTGCCGACAAGGCTCACATTGTTGAACGAAAGGTTGATTGCCGCCGGGTTGCCCGGGCTTTCATTCTCGGCATAAACGTACATATGCCTGCGGCCTGCCACATTTTTGATTGTCGCGCCGTCCCCGTCTGAAACAAACGAAATGCTGCGCTTGACCTCAAGGTAACCGCGGTCGGCGTAAAGAAACACAGTCTGGGGCTGCTTTACGAGCTGGTATTCGCCCGGCGCCAGCCTGATTTCCGTAGCGGCGCCATTGGCAACAGCGTTCATGAGGTCGTAGGCATTGTCTACGGCGACAGAGGCGCCCGCCAAAAGATCGATTCCTTTTTCTTCCGGCACGGCAGCCGCAAATGTTTCAACCTCTGCTGCGGCATCCGGCGCTTTCGCGGCTTTCGCGGCTTTCGTCGCTTTTGTCGCTTTCGCGGCTTCGCCGCCCGCTTCCGCACCGGTTGCAGCCTCTGCGGCTTCGCCGCCCGCTTCCGCCGCGGTTGCAGCTTCTGCGGCTTCCGCCTCCGCCGCCGCATTCGCGGCGGGGAGCCCCGCGCCGGGACTGCCCGCCGGCAGGATTGCTTTGCTGCCGGCCAAGGGCGCCCCCGCATCAGGCAATTCTTCGCCCGCCAAAACACTTGCCTCCCCCGCCATTGAAATGGTCGGGACGGATGCCAGCGTCAATGCCAGCGCCAACAAAACAAACAATGCTGACACTGCTTTTTGCCGTACATTTTTCTTCTCCCTAATCCTCATTTTTTTCTCCTGCTCCTTTTGCTATTAAGTTATTTTGCCAATGGAAAATATATCAATATTGAGTATGTACCCAAACTTTCCGGATATAAACAAAAAATATTAGAATTAATTTATATTTTAGAATGTTTTTTGAACAAAAAAGAATATTGTTTGAAATTATGCTTGAAATTTAGCGGATTATATAAACGGCTTGCCATAAAATCTATATAATAATTTGTAAAATTTGAGGCTTTGCGGAGTTGCCAACGGTTCGGTGCATGCGCCGCGCGAAAACAGCACGGGGGCAACCAACCCACAATGGCACGAGTCGGTGATACATTCTGAAATATCGTGATTGTTTGCAAATACAAAGCCCGCTTCGGGGGACGAGGCGGGCCTTGTTGTTATCGTTGCTCGTCTGCGGCCGCGCTGAAAACCGTTTCCAGGTGCGCTTCCGGGTAGGAAAATTTCCGGGTGAGCAGGCTCACGATGGGCACAATCGCGACCGAAACGCCCATCGCCGTCACGCCGAAGATCGGCGCCATGCCCTTTGCGGCGGCGAAACCGGCCTGCGCGATATTGATTGACAGAAGCAGGCCGACGACGGCCGGGCCCGCGAGCAGGCCAGCCCACGCGCCCGCTTTCGTGATGAATTTGCCGTAGAGCCCCCAGAGGAAGGGGCCGATGAACGAACCCGCGACCACGCCCCACGAGAAGCTCATGAGGTTGACGATGAAGCTGATGTTGAGTGAGGCGAAGATGTACGACAGGACGATGAAGGCGACGCAGAAGCCGCGCAGCGTGAAGACCTGCGCCTTTTGCGAAAGATCCTTGCGCACAGTCCGGATGAGGTCGATCGTCACGGCCGAGCTCGAGGACAGCACGAGCGAGCTGAGCGTCGACATCGAGGCCGAAAGCAGCAGCAGCATGATGACGCAGAGCACGATGACGCTGAAAGCGCCGCCGGAAAGCGCCTTGATGAGGATGGTCGGCACGACATTGTCGTAGCCGCCCTCTACGAGCGGCATGCCGTCCGGGCCCGCCTCGATGAACAGGTGGCCCATCGAGCCGACGAAATACGCGCCGCAGCCGATGAAGACCGCGAAAACCGTCGATACGACCGTCGCCGTTTTGATGCTGCTCCCGCCTTTGATCGCGTAATATTTGTGCACCATCTGCGGCATGCCCCAAACGCCGAAACTCGTCAGCAGGATGTTGATGTACAGCGTCTTTTTCATCGCGCCGCCCGTCATGCCGATGAGGCCGGGATCGATGTCCTTCAGGCGCTGCACCATCTCCGCGAGGCCGCCGACTTCGGGGCGGTTCAGCAGGATGATGACCATCGCCGTGATGCCCGCAAACATGATGATGCCTTGGATCAGGTCGTTCCACGCCGTCGCGACGTAACCGCCGAGGACGAGGTAGATTGCCGTCAGAATCGCGACGATGAGCATGCAGAGCTGCGGCGTCGCGCCGACAAAAATCGCGGAAAAGAGCGTGCCGAGGCCCTTGTAGACGCCGGCGGCGTAGGGCACGAGAAAGATGAAGATGATGAGGGCCGCGTAAATCTTCATGCCCCCGCCGAGGTAACGGGCGGAGAAAAATTCCGGCATTGTGCGCGCTTTTAGCTTGTGCGTCATCCTGCGCGTCGGCCGCGCGAGCACAACCCAAGCGATAAGGCAGCCAAGGACGGCGTTGCCGATCCCGATGAGGATGGAGCCCATGCCCACAAGCCAGCCGAACATGCCCGCGTACCCGATAAAAATAACCGCTGAAAAATAAGAAGTGCCATATGAAAAAGCTGACAGCCACGGGCCCATATTGCGCCCGGCAAGAAAAAAGCCTTCAACGGAGTTTGCCTGCTTGGACGACATAACGCCCACGATCACGCAGACAAGCGTGAAGACAACGATTGCGATCACCGCAACGATTTGGGTCATAACTCTACCTCCCTACATTTGACCCAGCCTGCGGAGATTCCTTCCGCGCCGGGCCGCCTACTTTGCTACAAGGGGAATGATATCACAGGAAGAGGGGCCGCGCAACGGGTTTTTTGCGGCGGCTCGCGGCGTGCTCGCGGCGGGGAACGATGATCAGGCGATGAGCATCTTTGCCCCGTACTCGACGCCCCATGACGGGAGGTCTTCCGCGTCGATATAGATGTCGATCGTGCCGTACGCGCAGCCCGAATCCGTGATTGTGTAAAAGCCGGACCAGCCTTTCCGCGACTTGACAAAAATCTCGTCGCCGCGCTCCAGCCCGAGATCGGCGACCTGCTGCGAATTCATCGCGACGGTCTGATTCGGTATCAGATGTTTGTACGGCTTGGATGTCGAGTAAAACGTGATCTTGAATTCTTCTTCGGGTTGAGGCTTCAGCTCAGCTTGCTCAACCCATCGAATTTTTTTAACAGATCGCCGTTCAGCCTTTCAAGCTCGCTGTTGGCGGCGGCAAGGCTGTCATTTTCGTTTTCAAGCGCTTCGTTTTCGTTTTCAAGCGAGGTGTTGTCTGTCGTCAATATCCGGTTTCTCTGCGCGGCCGTTTCGTATTGTTCCATCTTTTCGCCCAACGCCGCGAGCTGGGTCTCGTATTCGCCCACGTCGGTTTTGAGTTCCTGGATGAGCACGAGCGCCATTGTGACGACCACCGCAAATACCGCGAGCGCGCCTATCGCGATCGCCGCGTTGCGCCTTTTCCTTATAAATGCCAATGTCAATAAAATTCTATACATCAAACTTACCTCACTGTTTTGGGAATGTGTATATTTTACCAAAACAACGCGCCGAGGGCAAATTTGAATGGATGTTTTTTACGGTTTTTTACGGCGCCGGCTCTGTCGCCCTTCAGGGCAAAGTTGGCGCCTTTGCCTTTTTCATGATAGTTTTATCCCTATTTGGTTATATATAGCTAACTCCGCAGATACAGCACGGAGGCTGCATGGCGTACGCGCGTTGACAATGGCATACTCATTGTGGTACATTTCATTGATGAAAAAACAACGAGGCGCGGCGATCTTTTTGTGTTTGTGCGCGATTCTGTTTTTATCCGCTTGCAACGAAAGCGAAAGCGGGGAGACGGCAAAACATCCTCCGCTGTCCATGACGCGTGATGACCTGCTCGGCACGGTCGTCACCTTGACGGCCTACGGTGATGCGGACGAGGCCGCGCTTGAAAGCGCGTTTCGCGTGATCGAGGACATTGACGCGCGAATGTCCGCCAATGCGGAGAGCAGCGAAATATTCCTGCTAAACCGGCAATCGGATGGGGCAAAAGAGGACGGCTTTGCCGTTTCGCGGGATATCTATGATTTGACAAAGCGGGCGGCGGAAATCTCAGGCCTGTCCGCCGGCGCCTTCGACCCGGCCCTTGGGGGCGTCACGGAGCTCTGGAAGGCCAACGGCGAGTTTGCGAGTTTGCCTTCCGAAGAAGAGATTCTCAGCCGCATAGACGCTGCCCATTTTCAAAATATCTTGTTTCTGCCGGGCAGCCGCATCGCGTTTGCCGAGCCCGGCGTCAAGCTCGACCTCGGTGGCATCGCAAAAGGCTATGCCTGCGACAAAGCCGTGGCGTCACTGGCAAAAGACGGCGCCAAATCCGCCTTGCTGGATCTCGGCGGAAACATCTACGCACTGGGCAAAAAACCGGGCGGCTCGGACTGGAAAGTCGGCATTGCCGTTCCTTACGCGGGCGAGAGCGGCGTGGCGTGCAGCATCCCGGTCACAGACCGGGCGGTGGTGACATCAGGAGGGTATCAGCGTTTTTTTGAGAAAGACGGGCAAACCTATCATCACATCCTGGATCCCGCAACCGGCTATCCGGCAGAAAGCGATTTGCTTTCCGCGACGGTCATCGGCCGCAGCTCTGCGGACGCGGACGGATTTTCGACAGCGTGCTTCGTCCTTGGGCGTGAGAACGGTATGGCGCTGATCGAGTCTGTGCCGGGATACGAAGCCATTTTGATCGCAAAGGACGAACGGGTATATGCGACGCCCGGCATCGCGGGGCAGATTGAAATATTGGATGAGAGGTTTCGCCTTGAGGAAACTTGATGCGATCATTTTGGTCACTGTTTTTGCCGTTTCCGCAGTAGCTTTCCTGATTGTCAACCACTATGGAGGCGGCGGCAACGCCGGGCGCTATGCGGAAATCTATGTGGAAAACAAACCGGCCGGGACGATAGACCTGCGTGAAGACCGCCTGGTCGAGGTGGAAAACGCCGACGGGTACAACCTGTTGGAAGTCAAGGATGGGAGCATCCGCATGCTCGAAGCGGATTGCCTTTCCCAAACCTGCGTCAATACAGGCGCAAAATCCGAGGGCGGCTCTATGATCGTATGCCTGCCCAACAGGGTCGTCGTGAAGATCGTCGGTGCGCCGGAGGGGGTGGACATCGTTGCAAACTGACAAAACCCTCATCCCCCTTGTGCAAAAAGCGCAATCCCCAGGCGCCGGCAAGCTTGCCCTGCTTGGGATATTTTTGGCGCTCATCCTTGCCATCGGCCTTTTTGAACGGATGGTCCCGCTCGATTTTGCCATACCGGGCGTGCGGCTCGGCCTGTCAAATGTCATCATCTTGCTTTCGATTTACCTGTTTCGTTTTCGGGACACGTTGATCCTCGTGACGCTGAAGTGCGCGCTGCTTGCGGCGCTGGCCGGGGGGGCGCCGTCCTTTCTGTACAGCCTGTGCGGATCGCTGCTCAGCTTTTTCGTGATGTGGCTGCTCATCGCAGGCCTGAAAGAACGCATCAGCCCCATCGGGGCCAGCGTAGCGGGCGCCGTGTGCCACATCGCGGGCCAACTGCTTGTTGCCGCGCTTGCCATCGAGAATATCCGGATCTTCCTGTTTATGCCGCTCCTCGTATTTATGGGCGCTGCCAGCGGCGTCCTTGTAGGCATCCTTGTAAAGCTGTCCCTGAAAACCTTGGCCCGTTTGTAAACCTCCGCCCCCCGGCGTTTCCGTTTCTCAATAGCAGGCGAAGCGTTTCCCAAACTCTGCGGCAGCATCCTCGTTCGCGCTTTCCTGCGCGATAAAGCCTTCCTCAAAGAGGTCTGCCCCGGCCTTCCGGGCGCGTTCCTGCCAATCGCGCATCCACTGCCCGTCCCCCCAGCCGTAGGAGCCGAACAGCGCGACCTTCTTTGCGGCCAGCTTCCCTTCGATCGCGGTGAAGAAAGGCTCAAACTCGCCCTCTTCCAACACCTCGCTGCCCATTGACGGGCAGCCGAAAGCAAACTGTTCGTAACGGTCTGCCGCGCCGGCCGCGCCCGCGTCGCTCACCGAAAACAGATCGACATCCGCGCCCGCCTCCTTCATGCCGCGCCCAATCGACTGCGCCATCGCTTCAGTGGTCCCGGTGCCGCTCCAATAGATGATTGCTGCCTTGCCCATAGATTTTCCCTCCTGCTCTGTATAATAATAAATAAATTAATTCAATAACGCCGAAATGCTGTTGCCGCTGCCGATGTGCGCCAAAAGCAGCTGTTTGCACCTTTCGTATTCCGCAAACAGATTTTCGGCACGCTCCACATCGCTGTATACCTTCCACATGCCGCATTTTTTGCAGTGCGCGCCCCGGTGCCGGATGAAGCCGATCACGTCCTCGGCCGGGTAGCCGAGGAAAAACCCGATCTCGTGCGGGAAAGCCGCCGACGCTTCGAAGCGTTTCGACAAATGGTCCAAACAGGCCAAAAGCCCATCCTCAACCGGATAGCGCATTCTTTGCAATACGCGGCGTACGGTGCGCCCCCCCAAAGTTTGCTCCAAAAGGGGCGGGTCATAGACGAATACCAAGCTGTTTTTCGCCGGCCGCGTCAGCATGGCAAAGCGCAGCCTGTTTTCAGGCATCCTTTTGCCCATAGGCAACAAGCCCTCCCACCACGCCGGCTTTGAAAAAATGGCGGCGGGTTTTTTGCCGAACAGCACCGGTGCGCAATGCCGCGCCAAAGTGATCTCAAGCATTTGATACAAGAGCCGATTCTCCTTCCCCTCCACGCCTTGCCGAATATTTTTGGCAAGGACGAAAGAAACAACGGCGCAGAATCCGACCGGCAACGAGAGAGGAGAATTGCCGCAGGGGTTCCGCGCCGATCCGCGCCGGGGCGGAAAAATTTTCTGATTGAACCGGCTTGGTTTTATGTAGTTGCGGACGCAATGGGGACAAAATAGGAATGTTTCTTGTTTTGTCCATGATCGGCATCAGGGCTTCCTCCTGTCGATACTCACATCGCGCGTTACGGTTGTTTATTAGCAAGAGCTAACTTTTATTTATAATACCGCGCCCATCGCCCTGTGTCAAGCAAAAAATAAAAATAAATCAAAAAATTATCGCCAGGCCAAAAACCAAGCTGTATGCTTGACGCAATTATGCAAAAAAATGAAGTGGTGAATAGTTTTATTTCGGACTCAAAATTAGCGGTCGGCAACCTATAAGGCCTTTAGACCGCTTCCACTGATTATATTGCGCCGGCGGCTATCCCCGCAGCGCGTCGGCTGCCGCTTCCTGAAACTGGTCGTAAGAATTGGTCGCGCCCGAGATTGCGTCTACTTCCTGCGGGTCCCCGGTGCGGGCGAGTTCGTCCGCGTAGGCCTGCATGGCATCGACGGCAAGCTGCGCTTTTTGATAATAGTCCGGGTTTGAAATCTCCCCGTTCACCTTGCCGTAGTCCTCGCCCTTGATGCCGCCGTCCTTCTCATACGTCACATAGACGCAGCCCGTGACCGCCCCGCCCTCAATCGTAATCGTGATATCCCCGTACGCGCCGTTGTCGTCCTCGCTGCTCACGCCGTGGTATTCGCCGTCCGCCAGCGCGGCGATGCCCGCGCTGCCGCCACCGCAGCCGGCCGACGCCACCGCGCAAGCCAACGCCAACGCCAACACCGGCAATGCCTTTTTTCTATTCATCTTCATTTTCTTCATCCTCCTCTTCATGGCTTCTCCTTCCTGTCCGCATGGCCTTCATTTTGAATAATCCGCGCGATCCGCCCGTGTTCCAATACGACTGTGCGCTCCGCCACCTCCGCCACCTCTGCGTCATGCGTGACGACGACGATGGTGCTCCCCTCCTCGTGCAGCTTGCCGAGGATGTCGATCACGATCTGCTCGTTTGCCTCGTCGAGATTGCCTGTCGGCTCGTCCGCGAGAATCAGCGTCGGATAGTTGATCAGCGCCCGCGCGATGCAAACCCGCTGCTGCTCCCCGCCGGAAAGCTGGCTTGGCAGGTGCTTCGCCCGCCCTGCCAAGCCGACGCGGCCGAGCGCGTCCAAGGCCTCCTTCTCGTCCGGCATACTATGATAATACTGCGCGACCATCACATTTTCCAGCGCCGTGAGATAATTGATCAAATGGAACTGCTGAAAGATCAGCCCGATCTTGTCGCGCCGGATGGCCGTGAGGCTTCTCGCGCTTTCCCCCGCGATATCCGTGCCGTCCAAAATGACGGAGCCGCTTGTCGGCTTGTCCATACAGCCGATGATATTCATAAGAGTCGTCTTGCCGGAGCCGGACGGCCCCATGACCGCGAGCCATTCCCCCTGCTTGACATTCAGATCGACGTCAAGCAGCGCTTTGACCTCGCCGTAAATTTTTGAAATACCCTTGATTTCGAGCAAATCCATATGGTTTGTTCTCCTTATTCGCCTTTCAATACGACAGCGGGATCGACATCGGTAGCCCTTCGGACAGGGATGATACAGGCCAGCGCGGTGATCAGCACCGAAACAAGAAGCGTTGCGGGAATCAGCAGCGGCCTCATCGAGATATCCCGCCCGAATACATTGCTGCCGACAAACTGCGCGAAAAAGTACCCGAGGACGACGCCGAGGATGCCGCCGAGGATGCCGATGAAAATCGCCTCGCCGAAAAACTCCGCGATGATGCTGCCGTTTGACGCGCCGAGCGCTTTCCGCAGGCCGATTTCCTTTCGGCGTTCCGTGACCACCGCCATCATCGTGGTCGCGACGCAGATCATCGTGAGCACAAGGACGACGAGCGTGACAAGATAAACCAATGCCTGCAGTTTTGTGAGGACTGTGCCTTCCGATTGCGTGATCTTTTGCACCAGGCGCGGGGATACGCCCGCCGTGTTTGCCTCAATCATATCCCGAATCTCGCCGAGCCGGGCCGACGAAGCGGAGACGCTGCACTCCACGACATCGTAGGAGACAGGCTCTTTGATGATGTCAAAAAGCGCCTGGCCTGCCATGAATACAAACGCTTCTTCGGAGCCTCCGGTCTCCACAACGCCCGACACCTGAAAGGCCGCCGTGAAGATCCCGCCATTTGCGTCCGTCCCGCTGATTTCAAACCGGTCCCCGGGGACGATCCGGATCGCGTTGCTGATTTCCTTTCCGATCAGCGCCTCGTCCGGGCGCACGGGCCAATTCCCCGTGACATACCAGTAAGGGCTCGTCTTTTTCGCTTCCGCGAGATCTGTGCCCGCAGCCATGAAAGGCTGCTCGTTGATCTTGATGATTTCATATTTGTAAGGCGCCATCCCGACCAATTCCTCCGCGTCGAGACAGCCCCGAACCTGCCGGACCGTGTCGTCTGTGAGGACGCCGTCCGCCTCCGCGCCGTCCGCCTCCGGGACGAGGATCATGTTTGCGCCGTATGAACGAAACTCCTGCCCCATCTGGCGGGGGATATCGTAATAGATGGTGATCAGCCCCGACAAGATCGTCGCCCCGATCGCCACCGCCAAAAAGGCGACCACCATGCGCGACCTGCGCCGGATGATGGAGCCGGATACCATCTTGAAATACATCGTTCGCCTTTTCATGGTTTTATTATATCCCTACCGCCCATGCAGGACCTCGGTCGGGCGAAGCCGCAAAATCAGCCGGATCGCGGGGATGCTTCCAAGCACGGTGACAAGGAATACGAGGACGGCCACGAGCGGTATCACCATCGGCTTGATGTTGATCGCCCCGCCAAATACGGAATGGCCGATGATTTGCGCAAAGCCGAGCCCGATGAAATAGCCGCAGGCGCCGCCGATGATCCCGGTCAGCACGATCTCCGTCAGGACAAGCATGGAAATGGGCAGGCTGCCGCCGCCGATCGCCTTGAGCAAGCCCAGCTCTTTGCTGCGCTCCATCACGCCCGCCGTCACAAGGTTGGAGATGCCGAGCGCGGAGCCGGCCAAGCTCAGGATGGTGATCAGCAGCATGAGCAATTGGGTTTTTTCCAAGATCGCGCCTTCCGATTCCGCCACTTGCCGGATGGGTTTTGAGACAGAGCCCTCGATCGCCTCGTCGATCTGGTAGCAGATGGCGCTGACATACGCGGTGCAATACCAAGTCTCCCATTCTTTCGTGCTGAGCGATTTCGGGTTTTGCGCGGCCCTGCGCGACAATTCGTTGTCGGGTGTCGTCAGCGCGCTCACCTCGACCCGCTTCACAAGGCCCTCCTTGCCGGCAAGCGCTTGGACAGCCGGCAGTGCGGCGTATATTTGGGAATCCTCGTCGCTGCCGGATGTGAAAATACCCTTTACCTCAAACTGTTTGGAGTGAGGCGGCAGCGTCACCGTAACCCTGTCGCCGAGGCCGATCCCGGCCCTCCGCGCGGCCTCGCTCCCGACCATGACGCCCTCCGTGTCGCTGTCGTCGATCCATTCGCCCTCCACAGTCCACCAGTTTTTCATATTGGCCATGCCGGTATCCAGCGTTTCGCCGGTGGGAAGATCCATATGGTGCGCAAACCAAGTACCCACGAGTTTGACATCCGCCGCATCCGCCTCGTCCGCCGAGCCGCCCAGCTTCACATTCAGGTCGAAATACGGCGTGAAGTCCACGATGTTGAAAGCCCAAAAAATGGTCTTGATGTTGCCGAGCTCGGATTCGGGCAGGTACTTCGCGGACGCGTCCCTGTCTTCCTCCACGCCGTACAGGTCGTCGAGCAATGAAGCTTCCTTGGGAATCACATTGATGTTGGCGCCGTAAGCCTTGAGCTCCTGGTTGACCTTGTCGCCGACGTCAAGCATGACGTTCAGCATCGCCGTCGCGAGCGAAGCGCCGAGCGCGACGGTGAACGCCACCATGAGCATCTTGCCCTTTTGCCGAAACAAAGCCCCTCTGACCAATCTCCAAAACATCCGCGTCTGTACCTTCTGCCCCTCTGCCCTTTTATGATTCCATTCCGCTTACTTGAAACGGCTTCTTTCGTTCTCCAAATCGCCTGTCTTGATCACCATGTTTGCGCCGTCAAGCGTATATTTCAACGGGACGGGATTGCACCCGCCCTTGAATCCGATTGTTTGCTTGTTCATGACGACATCGCACAGCTTGCAGATGACCTCGTCGTCCCTTTCGTAATACCCGGTCGGCCCGCAAATGTCGCAGGCGTCGAGCCCCACACCGTACGATACGTCGTTTTTTTTGATAATAATGAACCGCATTTCGATGCCGCCCTCTGCTTGATAGTTGAACCGATGAAGGTGGCCGTCGTTTACGTTTTCGATGGCGATCAGGATATCATCGCCGCTCGTCCCATACGCTTCCGCAGGCGACAGGACGACTTCCTTTTCATTGAAATCCTTGATGGCAGTGGCGCACAAAACCGCGAGCGCAAAACCCGCGAGCGCAACCGTGCACCATCTCCGCAGCCGCTTGTTTCCGGCGACGTCTTTTCGCCGCTGTGCGGGGTTGGGGTAGGCCTCTTTGAGCGACCGGCTGCCCGCCCATGACTTTACGGCCAAAACCAGGGCGGCAGCAACCCCGGCATACAAAAAATACTCGCTGTGGTTGATCGTGATTTTGATCAATTCAAAGAGCCCGTGCGAGAGCGGGACGATCCGCCGCGCAATCAACAGCTGCAAAATGGTCGAGCCGTAATTTGCGACGGCGATCAAAAGCTCTGCGGTGAGCAGGATTTTCAGCAGGCGCTGCGGCACGCGCCCCGCCGCTTTGCAAACAGCCGCCGCCGTCAACACCACCGCGAGAATGCCCGCGAGATAGCCGATCAGCTTGAAGAGAAAATCCGTGCTGAGCACGCTCTGGCCCGACATGGCAAACTCGGCCGGGTACAGAAAAATATCCGGCGACACATAAAACATCACGGACGCCGGCAGGATGAACGAGAGAGCGCAAACCCCGTATCCCAGTCCCCTCGGCAGCTCTTTGCGCGCAAGGAGCCAAATGGCCGCAATCATGAGGATCCCGCTCGCTGCCGCAAACGAGAGGGCGCCGATGCTCCAAAGCTCGCGGTTTACGAGCGCGGTCGTATGCCGGAGAAACGCAAGGGCCGCCCCTGCGGCAAGGCCGAGCAAAACGCCCGCAGCCATAAAGCGCCCCGCAAAATTTCGGTCCGCGCCAGGCGCGCCCTCCGCGTGCGCCTGGCGAAAAGCAATACTGATTGCGATCAGCATCGCAACCAGTATTGCCGGGTGGAGCGTATTTTCTATGGCTTGTATTAAGTACTTCAGCATAGAATCAACGTCTTTTCCCCATTATTACCATTCCCGCGGGACGTAGTCAAACTCCCATTCGGCGACAAGCGGTTCCGTCCAGAACGACCCCGTCACGCCCGTGGTCGCGTCCGTGTGGAGCAGCCACCCTTGCGCCGCAGGGCTGTCGATGATGAAACGGACGGTGTATGTCCCCGCTTCCCCGAGTTTGATATTTGCGCCGTAGTGGGGGCCGTCGCTGGCGTTCATCGGCATAAAGACGCCTTCATTGATGTCCCCGCCCGCGCTTTCGATCTCGTACCTGACGGTCAGGCTGGGGACGAACGAGCCTACGCCATACCCAAGGTCATTGGGCAGCGCGGAGATGTCGGCTTCAATGTGCATATCCGATTCGGACGCGGGCAGGCTCATGCCGGCGGGCTCCATGTCAACAGGCTGGAAATAGACGCCGGCCACGTTGAGCGGCCCAAGCTCCTGATCGTCGCCGATGGGGAATTCCTCAAATCCCGCTTCCTCGCCGGGCGCCGCCGGGCCGTCGTCAGCCGCCGCGCCGCCATCGGCCGGGGCCTCTGCCGTGCCGCCGCTGCTGCATGCCGCAAACGCAAACAGCGCCAAAGCCAATACCAAAAACAATACCAATGCTTTCTTTTTCATTTTTTCCTCCCGGAAACTTCCTTCTGCTCTAACCTATACAATTGCAATAACGGTTTACGCAATAACGGTTTTGCAACCGATTTATTGACCAAACAGCGCGCGCTACGAAGCCTCTTTTTTCATTCGATTCCCCTTTCTGATCTGAACAACGAAAGCGATGACCGTCACCGCCAGCAGCGCAAGCTGCGGCAAGAGCGTTTCGGCTGTTGGGTATATCCCGAGGATATCGACCGTCAGCCCGCCCGGAATGGGGGTCACGCCGATGACGTTTCCCTCTTGAAGCTCCTTGATGCCGGAGCCGGTGAACATGATGCTCATGATGAAAAGCAGGACGCTCGTGCCGAGGAAAAACGGCTTCAGCGGCAGCTTGATGCTCAGGAAGCGAATCGCCAAGTAGATGACGACAAGGAGAACGGCGCCGACGCCCAGACCCGTCCACACCATGTTTTTGTAGGTGTCGGTATCGGCGCTGAGCGCCTGGTAGAACAAGATCGTTTCCGCACCCTCGCGGAACACCGCGAGAAACGCGGCAAATGCCAGCGAGAACATGCTGCCCCGGCTGATCGAGCCCGCAACCTTTCCTTCGATGTATTTTGTCCACGCCTCCGCCTCCGATTTTGAGACCATCCAGTTGCTCACGTAGAAGAGGACGGCCACCGCGACCAACATCGTCACGCCCTCGACAATCTCCTGGTTTTCGCCGTTGGCGCCTGCCAGGCTGTTCAGTATGAACGCCATGAGGACGCTGGCGGCCAGCGCGATGACGGAGCCTATATAGACCGCCCGCGCCTTGTCCTTGTTTCCGCTCTTGATGAGGTAGGCGATGATGGCGCCCACAATAATAATGGCTTCAAAGCCTTCCCTTGTGATGATGAGCAGGGATGCGAGAAAGACGCCGATGCTGCTTTCCTCCGTCCCGTCAAGCTCGGCGGCGTCCTCCGTCAGGAAGGTTTTCAGGTTTTCGACGGCCGCCTTTGCTTCGGCGTCTTTCCCCGCGAGCATGGCTTTCTTTGCGGCGCTGAACTCATACTCGACTTGCGCAGCCCTCGCTCCGGAGAGGTAGGACAGGGTCGCGCGCTCAAAACCGAGCTTCTCGTAGTAGCCGAAATACGCGTCGTCAACGCCGTCCTTCCCGCCTTCCGCATCCCCCGAGGCGTAGGTGCCGTAGGCCCCGTCAAGCACGCCGGACATGGCTTTCGCAACCTCCCCCCACGACGCGTATTCCGATGCCGCGTGGGCCGTCCCGGTAAAGACGGCAAAAAAGAGCAGCAGCGATGCGGCAACGGCAAAATGCCGAAGGCGCAAGATGTGAACCGTTTTGTTGCATGAAAGCCGTTTATCCAATATTTCCTCCGTTAGCGATATCTAACATACGCATATATTTATACATCAAATGGTATGCCTATGTCAACAACAAATGAAAAATTGCCCTGTCAGTGCGGAATATACAGGATAGCCTATCGCAACAGCA
Organism: Eubacteriales Family XIII. Incertae Sedis bacterium; assembly: GCA_031290775.1. Taxonomy (GTDB): domain Bacteria; phylum Bacillota; class Clostridia; order Peptostreptococcales; family Anaerovoracaceae; genus WRMW01. The sequence goes on along the minus strand of JAITMX010000124.1, from coordinate 1,978 downwards.
GGCAGCGGGGCGGTTTTCGGCTGCCCGCCTGCCGGGACAACAATCGCTTGCACAAGGCGCCCGTTCCATATAAAATTGTATTGTTATGAAGATTTACGGGTTGATTGGAAAAAGCGGGACGGGCAAGAGCTTTCAGGCGATCGGTCTGTGCGAGCGCGACCATATCGAGGGCATCATCGACGACGGCCTGTTTATCATGAACGGCACGGTGCTCGCGGGCAAATCGGCAAAGCGGCAGGCGACGAAGGTCGGCGCCATCAAGACGGCGCTTTACAGCGAAGACGGCCACAGAAACGAAGTCGCGGCCAAAATCGCGGAGCAGTCGCCCAGGACGCTGCTCGTGATCGGCACGAGCGACCGCATGGTCGACCAGATCACGGAACGCCTCGGCCTGCACGCTGCCGACGAACGCGTCTACATAGAGAGCCTGACGACGGCCGACGAGCGCAAGATCGCAAACTATCGGCGCAACGAGCTCGGCCAACATATCATCCCCGCGCCGACGCTTGAGGTCAAGCGCGATTTTTCGGGGTATTTCCTGCACCCGCTGAAGGTGCTCAAAGATATCCGCGACGGGCGTGCGGCGGCGACCGAACGCTCGGTCGTGCGGCCTACCTTCAGCTATTTCGGCAATTATTCGATTTCGGACGGCGCGCTCAAGGACATCGTGCGCGCGGCGGCAAGAAACATCCCGGCCATCGCGGGCGTCCCGTCCGTGTTCATCCGAAAAAGGCCGGATGGCATCATCATCGACACAGGGGTCCTCGTGCGCGCGGGCAATCCGATCATCGGCGCGGCGCGCGTGTTTCAGGCGGCCGTGAAGGAGAGCATCGAAACGATGACGGCGATGAACGTGATCGGCGCCGATGTCGAAATAGAGGATCTCGTGTGGCCCTCGCCCGCCACGCCGAAAACGGGCAGCGCCGCCGTGATGGCAGACGGCGGAGGTATTTGACGCGGATGGCGCCCACACGCGAGCTCACAAAATTTGCCATCGAAAGCGTCCGCGATTTCGACGCGGCGCAGATTTTTGAAAGCGGCCAGTGCTTTCGTTTTTCGCGCGAGCCGGACGGCAGCTATACGGGCGTCGTGCGCGGCTGTTTCGCAAACATCTCCTACGACAACGAAGAGGACAGGGTCGCGATCTGGAGCGATTATATGCCGATGAGCGACGCGCTGCGCGAACGGTTTTGGCGGAATTTTCTTGACCTTGACCGCGATTACAGGGAAATCAAACGCGCGCTTTCGGACAAAGACCCCATCATGGAAAAAGCCGTGACGGCCGGCGGCGGGCTGCGCGTGCTCAACCAGGAACCATGGGAGACGCTCATTTCTTTCATCATTTCGCAAAATTCAAACATCCCGCGCATCCGCGGCTGCATCGAGGCGCTCTGCGCAAAGTTTGGGCAGCGGATCGGCAGTTTTGAAAACCGCGGCCTTTACGCCTTTCCGACGGTCGCGGAGCTCGCGTCCGCAAACGAGGAAAGCCTCGGCGCCTGCAAGCTCGGCTACCGCGCGCGCTATATCGCGGAGGCCGCGCGCCAGGTCAACATTGACGGCGGCGCCTTTCTCGACACGGCGGACGAGGCAAATACGCAAAAGGCCGAGGAGTACCTGCTCTCGCTCTCTGGCGTCGGCCCCAAGGTCGCGCACTGCGTCATGCTGTTTTCGCTGAAAAAGGCGGACATCTTTCCGATCGACGTCTGGATCGCGCGCGCGATGAACCGGCTCTACGGCATCGCCGAGGACGACCACGAGGCCATGCGCGCGTACGCGCAGGGGCATTTTTCGCCATGGGGCGGCATCGCGCAGACCTATCTTTTTGACTATATCAGGCGCCTCGGAAAAGATGCCGGCGCCTAAGGAAGTGGTGAAAAATAAAGTGGACAAATTTGGCGCAGGATTTTTTTCGGCTGACAAGGCGCAAAACGTAGCCGTACTGGTAGTACGGCGAGGCTTTGCACCTCTGCTGTCCGTT
>JAITMX010000102.1 GCA_031290775.1 Eubacteriales Family XIII. Incertae Sedis bacterium | reverse complement strand
GCTTTGCACCTCTGCTGTCCGTTTTTCCATTACACGCTAAAGCGTGTGGAAAAAAGGCAACGCAGTCAGGCGGAAAAAAGACAAACCAAATGTCCAATTTATTTCTCACCGCTTCCTTAGCCTTATTTTCGGTATATGCCGGGCGGCATAAAAGACATCGCCCTCATGATAAAAGGCGTTTCAGCTATTGCGAAACCACAAGACATGATTTGTTATTGCCGATCTGTCAGTTTTTTCCCTGTACGCGTTTCTTGAAATATACTATAATACGGTTATTATAAATATTGTTCATAGAGGAGTGAAAATCATGTTGAGCGTCAAAGAAAATTTTCTGCAAACCATCGCAAAAGACGGGAAACCGGATCGTTTGGTCAACGGCTATGAGTTTATGGAGCTGATTGCGCCCGACCCCCTGCTGCTCGCCTCGGCGCACAGCCTCTCCAAGGGGGAGAGGGGCCTTGACGGCTGGGGCGTCACTTTTCACTGGCCCGAGGGCCAGCCCGCCGCCGCGCCGCTGCCCGATGCGTCCACATACGTCATCAAGGACGTAGCAAAATGGGAGGAAACGCTGAAGCTGCCCGATATCGAAAATTTGGACTGGTCGGACGCGGCAGCGAGGGCCGACGCCGCGCGCGGCAAGGACAAGTTTGTGACGGCTTTCTTTGTAGGCGGCCTTTTTGAGCGGCTGCATTTCCTCATGGGCTTTGAAAACGCGCTCGTCAATCTCATGATCGAGCCGGAAGCGACGAAAGCGCTCATAAACGCCATCGGCGATTACCGGATGCGCCACGCGGCGCTGCTCATCGAGCGCCTGAAGCCGGAGATGTTTTTCCTGCACGACGACTGGGGCATGAAACGCAGCCTCTTCACAAGCCCGGAGGTATGGCGCGAAATGATCCGGCCGCATTACGAAGAGCTTTACGCTTTTATCAAAAGCAAGGGGATCATCATCGTGCACCACGCGGACTCTTTCCTGGAGCCCATCGTGTCCGATATGGCGGATATCGGCGTCTCCGTCTGGCAAGGCGCCCTGCCCGAAAACGACATCGTCAAATTGCAGGCGGAGCTCGGCGGCGCCATGACGCTGATGGGCGGCATCGACGCCTCGATCATCGATACCCAGGACGCGACGGAGGACGTGGTCCGCGCGGAGACGCGCAGGGCCTGCGAGACATACGGGCCGGGCGGCCACTTCATCCCGTGCTTCACGTACGGCGGGCCAAACGATTTGATTTTCAAGGCGGGCGGGGAGATTATCACGGACGAGGTCCGGCAATACAACCGGCAGGCCTATGGTACCGCCGAATAGGAGGATACAGCCATGATCAAAATGCTCACGGCGAGGACCGACAAGTTTTACGATCCCGAGATCGCGGTGCAAGAGATTCTGTCGCAGATCGACATCGCCCATGATTTGCGCGCGAACAGCGCGGGCGTCATTGCCTGTTACCACGAATTTGTCGAATACGGCGTGACGGAAGCGATCGCGGGCGCCCTGCCCTTTGACGTCATCGGCTGCACCGTCATGGGAAACGCGACTTCGGACGCGTCCGGCCCCGAGCTGCTCAGCCTCACAGTCCTGACGAGCGACGAGCTCGAGTTTGCCGCGGCGCTCTCGGGGCCCATTTCGGACGGCGGCGAGGAGGCGCCAATCAGAGGCGCGTACGACCGCGCGCGCGGGAATCTCGGCGGCGACCCGGCGCTCATCTTTTGCCTCGCGCCGATTATGACGGACGTGAGCGGGGATTTGATGGTGAGGCTTCTCGACAATTACAGCGGCGGGAATATCCCTATTTTTGGCACGCTTTCCAACGACACCGCGCTGACCTATGAAAACGCGCGGGTCTTTTTGAACGGGGAGAGCCACCGGGACAAGATGGCGCTGCTGCTCGTGCGCGGCAATATCGCGCCCGCTTTTTTCGTGATGTCGATTTCCGAAAAGAACATCTACCAGCAGAGCGCGCTCATCACGGGCGTCGAGGGCTACCGGCTGCGGGAAGTCAACGGCCTGCCGCTGACGTCCTATCTCGAATCGATCGGCATAGACGCCTCCGGCATGACGGCGGCATCGACGCTGCCGCTGCTCGTGGATTTCGGGGACGGCGCGGCGCCCATTGCGTGCAGTATGTACGCGATTTCAAGCGAAGGCGCGCTCCTCGGTTTTGAAGTGCCAAACGGCGCCACCATCACTTTCGCCGAAATAGACTACACGAGCGTGATGGACACCTGCGCAGCGGTCATGGACTCCGCCGTGCGGTATATCGACGAAAATCCGGGCAGGAGCGGGGTCATCGCCGTTTCCTGCCTTTCCCGTTTTCTCGTTTTGTCGCCCGAATCAAGCGCGGAAATGGAACGCGCGCGCGGGATTGTCGGCGGCCGCGCGCCGTTTTGCCTGATGTACAGCGGCGGGGAGATTTGCCCGGTCAACACGGCGGACGGGCGTTTGATCAACCGCTTCCACAATCTCACATATACATTGATGATTATTTGATCATTATTTAATCATTATTCGATAATTATTCAATAATTATGCAGCGTTGCATGACGGCAAGGAGGGACATGATGGGAGAGAGGCTCAAAGACAAGGTTTGCGTCATCACCGGCGCCACAAGCGGCATCGGGCGGGCGGCGGCGGAGCTTTTTGCGGAGGAAGGCGGCAAGGTCGTCTTTGCGGGGCGCAGGGCGGACCAGGGCGCGGCGGCGGAAAGCGGGCTGCGCGCAAAAGGCTATGATGCCAAATTTGTGCAGACGGATATCACGTCCGCGGCGGACCGCGAAAAACTCGTCCGCGAGGCAATCGGCGCCTATGGCCGTATCGACGTATTGTTCAACAACGCGGGCACAAATTTTTATCAGCGTTTCGAGGAGCTCGACATGGAAAAAGCCGACCTCATCCTCGATACCAATTATCGCGGAATGTTTGCGCTGACGCGCCTCGTCGTGCCCATCATGATCGGGCAGGGCGGAAACGCGTCCATCGTCAACACCGCGTCCATCGGCGCCGTCATCGGCTCCGCGACCTGCGTCCCCTACTGCGGCTCGAAAGGCGCCGTCAAGCTCTTCACGCAGGCGCTCGCCGCCGAGCTCGGCAAATACAATATCCGCGTCAACGCGCTGCTGCCGGGGCTCACGCTCACGGACATGACGCTCGGGGACCCGGAGTTTCTCGCGATGGTCAGCGTCGGCATCCCGCTCGACAGGGGCGCAGACCCGAGGGAGATCGCCTACGGCGCCCTCTTCCTCGCGGGGCCCGAGTCGAGCTTTATGACCGGCCACGCGCTCGTTTTGGACGGCGGCTTCACGGCGGTGCGCTGAGAAAACGCCGATGATCGAACAACATTGCCAACAAACCAAACGACAAGCCAACCGACAAACCAAACGCAAAAAGGAGGACTGGAAATGTACGACAACAAAGCGGTAAACAATTGGGTAGAGGAGATGGCGGCTTTGGCCAAGCCGGACAGCATCGTCTGGATCGACGGCTCGGAGGAGGAAAAGGAACGCCTCACGCAGACTGCGGCAGAGGCGGGCGAGATACAGCTGCTCAACCAGGAGCTGCTGCCCGGCTGCATCTACCACAGGACGGCGGAAAACGACGTCGCGCGCGTCGAGCACCTTACCTTTATCTGCACGCCGGAAAAAGAGGACGCGGGGCCGACAAACAACTGGATGGCGCCGGCCGAAGCCTATGAAAAACTCGGCAAGCTCTTTGACGGCGCGATGGCGGGGCGCACCATGTACGTGATCCCCTATCTCATGGGGCCCGCGGCATCCGGGTTTTCCAAGGTCGGCATCGAGCTGACGGACAGCATCTACGTCGTGCTCAATATGCGAATCATGACGCGTATGGGCCGCGTCGCGATGAATTATCTCGGAGACCGGGCGGATTTCATAAAGGGGCTGCACTCCAAACTCGACCTCAACCCCGAACGGCGTTATATCTGCCACTTCCCCGAGGACAATACGATATGGAGCATCGGCTCCGGCTACGGCGGCAACGTGCTGCTCGGCAAAAAATGCTTTTCGCTGCGCATCGGCAGCTTTCTCGGCAAGGCCGAGGGCTGGCTCGCCGAGCATATGCTCATCCTCGGCGTCGAGGCGCCGGACGGCAAGGTTGACTACATCGCCGCCGCGTTTCCGAGCGCCTGCGGCAAGACCAACCTCGCGATGATGATCCCGCCCGAATACGCGCGCGGCAAAGGCTACAAGGTCCGGACGGTCGGCGACGACATCGCGTGGATGCGCATCGGCGAGGACGGCCGCCTGTGGGCGGTCAATCCCGAGTACGGCTTCTTCGGCGTCGCGCCCGGCACGAGCATGAAGAGCAACCCCAACGCGCTGCTGACCACAAAGAAGAAC
>JAITMX010000089.1 GCA_031290775.1 Eubacteriales Family XIII. Incertae Sedis bacterium | reverse complement strand
TTTTTCCACCCGCTTTAGCGGGTAATGGAAAAACGGACAGCGAAGCGAACGAAGTGAGCGGAGGTAGGACTGTCAAGCTCCTGTACCTCTGCCAGCGAAGCGAACGAAGTGAGCGGAGGTAGGACTGTCATTGCGAGCGAAGCGAAGCAATCCAGTGGATAATGGATTGCTTCGCTTCGCTCGCAATGACGGCGGGGGTGTGAACTGTAACTTCCTTAGTCGCTGTGCTTGTCCCAGCCCCAGATGAGGACGATGATGAACAGGATGGCTATGAGGAAGAGGCCGATGGCCTCGAGGTAGAGAGCGCGTGAAAAGACGATGGCCGCGATGCCCATGATGCCGCTGATGCCATAGAGTATGAGGGCGGAGCGGCGCTGGCCGATGCCGATGCGCGTCAGTTGGTGATGCAAATGCCCTTTGTCCGCTTCAAACATCGACTTGCCGCGTATCTTGCGGCGGATCATTGCAAAGGCTGTGTCAAAAGCGGGGACGCCGAGGACGATGACAGGCGCGATGATGGCGACGATCGTCGCGCTTTTTGCGGGGCTGATAATGGAAACGGAGGCGATCATAAACCCGAGAAACATCGCGCCGCAGTCGCCCATAAAGACCTTGGCGGGATAGAAGTTGAACGGCAAAAAACCGAGGGTGCTGCCCGCGAGAATCGCCATGGCAAACGCGGCCGTATAATAACCGTTGATGTAGGCTGTGTACGCGATCGCGAGCGCCGCGATGCCCGAAACGCCGGCAGCCAGGCCATCGAGCCCGTCGATGAGGTTGATCATATTGGTAATTGCAACAATCCAGATAACCGTGACGATGAAGCTGACGAAAGCGCCGCCCGCCGAATTGTCCGCAAAATGCCAGCCAAACACGGCGATCTGGGGGATGCGGATGCCGAGGGCAAAAGCCACGGCCGCGATGCCGATTTGGAAAGCGAGCTTGTAGTGTGCGCGTATATTCTTGATATCGTCGATGACGCCGAGCACAAAAATGAGTGCGCCGGAGACAAGGACGGCCGTCAGCTTGCCGAGCATCTCGTCCGCGTTTGCTTCCCAAAAATAGCCGTATTGTATCAACTGCCGCAAAATCAGCGTACAAACAAAAAACGAAATGAAGATCGCAATACCGCCGAGGCGCGGAATCGGCCGGCTATGCATACGGCGTTCGTCCGTCGGCACATCAAGTACGTTGGCGCGCTTTGCGATGAGGATCGAAAGCGGCGCCGCTCCAAGCGAGATGACGAAAGCCAGTACAATACAGCAGAATGCGGAGAGGCTGATGATCGCGTATTGTGTCATGCGTCAGTCTTCCCGGGTCTCAAACGGCACGATCTTGAGCCCGGCCTCTTCGAGGATCTCGGCAGCGTATTTGTCGGGATAGTCGCTTCCTACGATGATTTTTTTGATGCCGGCGTTGATGATCATCTTGGCACAGATGATACAAGGCGCGTGCGTGATGTAGATCGTCGCGCCCTCAATGCTATGGCCAAAAGTCGCGGCCTGGATGATGGCATTTTGCTCCGCGTGCAGCGCACGGCAAAGCTCGTGGCGTTCGCCCGAGGGGATGCCGAGCTCTTCCCTGAGGCAGCCGCCTCTCTCCGCGCAATGGGCTATGCCGCGCGGCGCCCCGTTGTAGCCGGTTGCGACGACATGCTTGTCTTGCACGATGACAGCGCCGACGTTGCGGCGCAGACAGGTCGACCGCTCGGCTGTCAGCTTTGCGATGCCCATGAAATACTCGTCCCACGTGGGTCTTTCCCGCCGTTCCGCCCCTCTGCTTTCCGTCTCTGTCATTTGCGCTGTCTCCTGTTCTGTTTTCTGCTGTTTCCTATCATTATACTGCATTACCCCTTTGTTTGATTGTTCAGGATGCTTCGCAATGCCGCAATCATTGCCGGCGTCGTACCGCAGCAGCCGCCGATACCTTTGATGCCAAGGGCGAGCAGTTTTTTTGCGCTTTCCGCAAAGGCTTCCGCAGGCATTTCATATACGGCGGCGCCGTCTTTGATGACGGGCTGGCCCGCGTTGGGCTGGGCAATCACGGGGAGGCCATCGGCGGCGCGGAGTATCTGCTCTATGACTGGGGCCATCTCATCCGGACCGAGCGAGCAGTTTGCGCCGACAGCCGCCAGCCCGGCAGCGCGCGCTTCACGGACAAGATCTGCGGGCGCCGCCCCCATGAAGGAGCGTCCGCTTTCGCCAAATGTCATCGTGCCGAGCACGGGAAGGCCCGAGGATTTTTTCGCGGCGCGGGCGGCATGGCCAAACTCCTCCGTATCCGCAAACGTTTCGAGGAGGACAAAGTCCGCGCCGCAACGTGCGCCGGCCTCTACCTGTGCGCAGACAGCCTCCGCCGCCGCCTCATAGCTCACGGTGCCGAGCGGGCCGAGCAAGCAACCCGCCGGCCCGATGTCAAGCGCGACCAAAGGGGGATGGGGGGAGGCGCCGGCAGCCCGCCTTGCGAGCCGTACGCCATCTTCGAGCGCCCGCAGCGCAAGCACCGTCTTGCCGCGCATGAAGAGCTGCGTAACGCCGAAAGTGTTGGTCGTGACCACATCGCTGCCGGCCGCGATATTTTCTGCATGAATCTGCAAAACCTTTTCGGGCGACGAAAGATTCATCTCCTCCGATCCTGTGCCAGCGGGCTGCCCCGACGCAAGGAGCGCCGTCCCCGTCGCCGCGTCAAGCAAAAACGCGCTGCGCTTCCCAAGCAATTCCGCAATACGGCATGGCTGCGCCAAATCGTTATTCATTCGCGGGCACCCCCATCGCCGGCTTCAGCGGCAGCCGTTTCAGCAGCAGCGGCCTCGGCCGCAATCTCGTTTTTGACAGCGGCAAACATCCCGTCCGGCTCGCGGAATTTGTACGCGGAATTTGCGAGCTCGATCGCCGTCAACGGCTTTGCGAACAAATAGCCCTGGAAATAGTCCGCGTTGTTTTTGAGCAGTTCTTTCATCTGTTCGGGCGTCTCGACGCCTTCCGAGATGAGGCTCATGTCCGCTTCGTGCGCGAGGTCGACAAGAACCTTTGTGAGGAATTTCTGATAGTCGTCCGTCACGATGTTGTCGATGAATTGTTTCTCGGTTTTCAGGATGCGCACGGGCAAATTGCGCAGATTGTTAAAGTTGGAATAACCCGTCCCGAAGTCGTCGAGCGCTACTTTGATTTCGAGCGATCTGAGCCGCTCGATCGTCGTATGCGAATAACCCGTGGATTCAAGATCTTGGCTCTCCGTGATTTCGAGCGAGAGGCAGCGTGCCGGGAAGCCGTGCCGCTGCAGGGACTGAAGCACTTTGTTGATCAGCGTTTCGTCGCTCATTTGCGAAGGCGAAAGGTTGACGTCGAGAAAAAACCCTTCTACTTTGTCGAGGCCAAGCTGTGCGCAGATATCGATCGCCGTGTCGAGCACCCAATAGCCGAGTTTGTTGATGACTCCAATCTGCTCCGCGATGTGGATGAAAACGAGCGGCGGGATGCGGCCAAATTCCGGGCTGTCCCAACGGCAGAGCGCCTCAAGCCCGATCCATTTTTCGCGGCGCGGATCCACGATCGGCTGAAAGTAAACATCGAAGCCTTTCATGCCTTCCTGTACGCAGTTTTTCAGGCTGATCTCAAGCGCGAGGTCGCGTTTGAGCGTGGCATCCATGTTTCTGTCGTAGACGGCGACGGTCTGGGTCTCTTTCGAAATGTCGAGTGTGCGGTCGACAATGGCGAGGATCTCTTCGGCATCGCCGAAACCGAGCCGGCCATCGATGACACAAGCGGCAATGCGGCAGGAAATCGTCGTGGCCTCGCCGCTGATGCGGATTTCCCAAGGCTCCTGAAAGCGCTCGTGCAGCCGATCCGCAAGCCCGCTTGCGCTCATCATATCCGCATTGTCGAGCAACAGGCAAAATTCATCATTATCCACACGGTAAATCTCGCAGTGCTGCAGGTCAAAGATCCCGATCCACGCGAGGACCGCGTCGAGCAGCGCGTTGACCAAAGGCCTGCCGTACGCGTCGTTGATATAGCGCAACGAGATGTAGTCAAAAGCAATGAGGCAGTAATTGCCGGCCGGCCGGTCAGCGATGTCTTTTTCGATCTTTGCGCGGTTTGGGATACCCATGCGCCTGTCGTAGTAGGCGAGATGCAAAAGCTCCTCGCGCAGCAGCCTCTCTTTGCTGATGTCGATGAGGGTAATGATGTGCGCCTGGCGGCCGTCCACCCAAGTGATGCCTTTCCCAGTCCATTTGCCCCAGATGCCGAGCGTCGGATTGTAGGCTTCGACGGTGAACGGGCCTGGGTCAAACTTTCCGTTGCCGTCCAGATCGACATCGCGCGGGCAAAACGGGCAGCGCCCCTCATCCTCGCCGTTCACAAATTCCCAGCACTTTCCGCCTTCTATGCGCGATACAGGCACGCCGAGGTTTTCCGCATAATAATTGTTGACCATCAGGATCTCGTCTGTTTCATAATCGACGACGTAGGTGTATACCGCCGTAGAATCGACAAACCTACGCAACGCGTCCTGTGATTTTGTTTTTTCCGGCATGTTCTCGTTCAAACTTTCTCCTCTTGCGCACCCTGGGCACAGCTTTTTAGAAATATACTTCCTTTAGATACAAGCCCTGCGGCGGCGCTGTGCGCCCCGCGCGGTCGCGATTGCCTGAGGCTACAATCTCCCCTACCTGCGCGGGCGCGGTTTTCCCGGCGCCCACGTCCGCAAGCGTCCCCGCAATGATGCGCACCATATTATATAAAAACCCGTCACCCGTTACTTCAAGCGCTATCGTTTCGTACGCGCAGCCCGCAAGATCTTTTTCCCTGCCCTCCGAGATGCGCACGGAAAAGACAGTCCGCACCGTCGTCCCGCGCGGCGCACTGCCCGCAGCCTGAAAGCAGGCAAAATCCTGTGTGCCCTCAATGTACTTTGCCGCTTCTGCCATATTACCGATATTTGGCTTTTCTTTCAACAGGCAGGCGTAATTGCGCAGAAAAACCGGGGCGAGGGAAGGCTGCGGGGCGCTTTCGGGCATAGGTTGCGGGGCGGCTGTGGGGGCAGGCAGGGGGGGGGCCGGCGGGCAAACGGCAAAGCGGTAGACATAGGCCTTGCCAAGCGCGTCGAAACGGGCGTGAAACCCTGCCGGTTTTTTCTCGGCGCCCAGGATGCGGATATCCGCAAGCAGGTTGTTTGCGGCGAGGGGGATGCGCTGCACAGGGATGCCGAAGTCGCCCCGCAGCGTCGCGCACTGGCCAAACGCGTGGACGCCGGCATCCGTCCGCGATGTCCCGTCAAGCGTGAGCGGCGCGCCGCAGACAGCCGCGAGGGTTTCTTCAAGCACGCCCTGCACGGTGCGGATGCCGGGCTGCTTTTGCCAACCGTGAAAACCGCTGCCATCATAGGCGATTTTGAGAAGGATGTTATTCACAAAAGCGGCTCGCCGGATTGGCCGGGCTGAGGCGGCTGCGCGGGCGATCCGGCTGCAAGCGCTTCAAACCCGGCCTCTGTGATGACGGCAACGCCGAGTGCGCGCGCTGTTTTGTTTTTTGACGACTGGGACATCGCGTCGTTGTTGATGAGGTAGTCTGTCTTTGCGCTGACGCTGCCGGCGGTCTTGCCGCCGAGCGCCTCGATCTTCTCTTTCAGCGCGTCTCTGTTTGCGTAGCCCGTGAGGCTGCCCGTGATGACAAAGGTCTTGCCCGCGAGCGGTGCGCCTGTGGCGTGGGCAAGGGCGGGCGGGTCCGCGAAGCGGACCTCGGAAACGACTGCGTCCGCCATCGCCTTGTTTTTTGCGTCTGCAAACCATGCTGTGTAGAGGCCGGCGATGACGGGGCCGACGCCTTCGATTTCCGCGAGCGTCTCGGCGGCGGCCCCCGCGACGCGGGGCCAGTCGTTTCCGAGCGACCGCGCGATTGCTTTCGCCGTCGCTGTGCCGACCTCGGGAATGCCGAGGCTTGCGAGCAGGCGGTCTGCGGTCGTCGCCCGCCCCAGCTCGATCGCAGCGCTGAGATTTTCAAACGACCTTTCCCCCAGCCCTTCCATTTCGACGATCGCGGCGCGGTGCGCCGCGAGCCGAAACACGTCAGCAAACTCACGCAGCAGGCCCGCCGCGATGAATTTTTCAAGCGTCTGCTCCGAAAGCCCCTCGATGTTCATACAAGGGCGGCTCACAAAATGCGCAAAGGCTTTGATCCGGCGCGCGGGGCAATCCTCATTGGTGCAGAAAAGCGTCCGTGCGCCGTCCGCGTCCCGCAGCTCGGTCTGTGCGCCGCAGACGGGGCAGGCCTCAGGCGGGTGCTCGCTGCCGCTGCGCGTCAGGTTTTCCGAAATCTGCGGGATGATCATGTTGGCTTTGTAGACCTTAATCGTATCGCCTTTCCCGAGCGCCAATTCTTCGAGGATGCTGACATTGTGGACGCTCGCGCGGGAAACCGTCGTCCCCTCAAGCTCCACGGAACGAAAGACCGCGACCGGGTTGATGAGGCCCGTGCGCGACGCGCTCCACTCGATTTCGAGCAGCTCCGTTTCCGCCTCCTCGTCCTGCCACTTGAACGCCATCGCGTCGCGCGGGTATTTTGACGTCGCGCCAAGCGATTCGCTGTACGCCACATCGTCGTACTCCAACACGAGCCCGTCTACGGGCATGTCGAAACCGGGCGCGGCGGCCGTCTTTGAAAAACGCGCGATCGCCTCCGGCAGGCCGCCCGCAACCACAAGTTCAAAGTCCACGGTTTCAAAACCCTGCGCGCGCAAAAATTGCATCTGGCTGTTTCTGCTTGTCCACGCCCCGGGCTCCGGCGCAGGGCTCGTCCCGACGAGGGCAAACGCGCAAAAGCGCACATGCCGCCGCGCCGTCACGGCGCTGTCGAGCTGCCGCACGCTGCCACTCACGAGATTTCTCGGGTTTTTGTATTTTGCGTCCACGCTCTCTATGTCGCGGTTGATCTTTTCAAAATCCGTATAGCGGATCACGGCCTCGCCGCGCAGCACAAGCTCGCCCGTGTACGGGATCTTCAGCGGCAGGTTTGTGAAAGCCCGCGCATTGTTTGTCACAATCTCCCCAACGGCCCCGTTGCCGCGCGTCACCGCGCTGTCAAGCGCACCGCCGCGATAAGTCAGCGCGACGGTCAACCCGTCGAGCTTGTAGGACAAAAGCCCCATTTGCCCGCCAAGCCACTCGGCCAGCTCGTCCGCGCTCTTTGTTTTGTTCAGCGAAAGCATGGGCGCGGGGTGTTCCTGTTTGACAAGCCCCGCGCTCACCCCCCAGCCGACACGCTGCGTTGGGCTGCCGGCAAAGACGACGCCCGTCCGCGTTTCGAGCAAAAGCAGCTCGTCGTACAGTTTGTCATACTCAAAATTGCCCATGAGCTCGGCATTGTCGTCATAATACGCGCTTGCCGCAGCCTTGAGCCTTTCGGTCAATTCACTTTGTTCGTTCAAGAGATCCTTTTTTTCCATTCAATACCACGCAAAATATCTATTCAGGCGACAAATTCGCCTGCACCGTTTTATAGTATTATACAACAACAAAATCCCCCTGCGTCATCTTCGGGGATTGAATATTGGTTTATTGCGCAATCGCCGTGCAATCGCCAGGCTGTGTGAAAAGCCCGTCATTGCGAGGCGGCGTAGCCGCCGTGGCAATCCGCCGCGCATTAACCGCGCCTCCGCATAGGCACATATAATCCCTCAGTCCGCCAGGCGGCTTGGGAAGCGTTGCAAAACAAATTGGACATTTTGCCTGTCTCCCACAAGAAAAAGGCCAGCCTATTGCTGGCCTTTCGGCTGACCGAATTGCGGCTCTTCGCAACCTCTCATTAATAAGCCCACCCGATGCTGCCGGCGGCATAATCCGTTTGCGGCGGCGGGGTGGCGTCAGATGTTTTTGCTTGTTATAACGCCGTCTCCGCCGATTGTGTATTCCCACACCCGTCAGCCACCACCTGATTTTTCAGCATATGGCCCTGCTCGTTGAAATAATATTCCTTGCCGGCAATCGTTTGAAGGCCAACTGCAAAGGCGCCTTTGCCTGTGTACCAAAAGTAATAGGTCTGGCCGTTTGAATGCTCAAACCAGCCCTGCGGCGCAACGCCATCATTTGCCGGGTCAAAATACCGAACCTGCCCGTCGACGGCTAACCATCCGTCCACCTTGTGCCCCTGCGCTTTGAAGCCGTAGGCCTTGCCCCCGATCTCCTGCGCGCCGGTCGCAAAGGCGCCCTTGCCGCCCCACCAGAAGTAATATGTCTGGCCGTTTGAATGCTCAAACCAGCCCTGCGGCGCGGCGCCGCCCTGTGCCGGGTCAAAATACCGGG
>JAITMX010000082.1 GCA_031290775.1 Eubacteriales Family XIII. Incertae Sedis bacterium | reverse complement strand
AATCGCAACGAAAACAACAGCCAACAAAGGCAACAGTTACTAAAACATTGGCATGTTTTCGGAATAGTTGCAAACCCGCCAAGACAACAAAACGCCCCGAAACGCCAACATTCCAGAGCAATATCCTGCACCAAACGCAACTATTCCGAAAACATTGATTTTAGGAATAGTTGCATATCAAGCCGCAACGCCGCCTACACTGCGCGCGCCCTCATCCAATCCTCAAGTATCAGCACCGCCGCCTGCCGGTCTACCGCCTCTTTCCGCTGCCGCCTGCTTGCGCCCGCCGCCTCAAGCTCCCGCTCGGCGATCCTCGTCGTGAACCGCTCATCGTAAAGCACCACCGGCACGCCCCCCATCGCGTTGCTGGCAAATTTATTTTCGAGTTTTTGCGCGAACGCCCGCACTTTTTCCGTCTGCACGCTGTCCTGCCCCGACAGATTGAGCGGCAGGCCAACCACAACTGCTGAACATTCGTTCTCTTTCACGACATCTAATATTTTCTGCGTATCGCTTTTGGTATTTGTGCGTTCGAGCGTAAATAGGCCCCGCGCGGCGATCCCGAGTTCGTCGCTGATCGCGACGCCAATCCGGCGATCGCCTACATCGAGGCCCAAAACACGTTTCACGGGAACGTTTATTTCTCCAAATACTTCTTGAGCAATTCCTCAACAAGATCGTCACGCTCGATATGCCGGATCAGGTTGCGGGCGTTGTTGTGCCCCGTGATATAGGACGGGTCGCCCGAGAGTATATAGCCGACCATCTGGTCGATCGCGTTGTAGCCCTTCTCGTCAAGCGCGTCGTATACGGCTTTCAGGATATCGTAAGTTGTCTTTTGCTCGCTCCGATCAGAGCTGTCAAATATCATGGTATTCCGATTTTCCATCGCGTTTCTCCTCGGCTTCGAAATTTTGCTTACGCTTGCGCTTTTAAGTGATTATAGCAGTTTGGCATCGGGTTTACAATCAAAACGCCGATGACAGATAATTTTCGGCCGCCGCGAGGATGTCCGGCACCTTCGCCGGGTCCTTCGCGCCCGCCTGCGCCATGTCCGCCTTGCCGCCGCCGCCGCCGCCCGCGGCCTGCGCGAGCTCCTTGATGAGCTTGCCCGCGTGCAGCCCCTTGTCAAGCAGATCGTCCGACACTGAGGCCACAATGGTCACTTTGCCTTCTGCCGTTGAAACCAGCACGTTTACGAGTCCGCCGGAAGCCGCTTTCAGGCTGTCCGACAGTGCGCGGAGCGCGCCCGCGTCAAGATCGCCGAACACGCCCGTCACAAGGCGCGCGCCGCCTTTTTCCCGTGCCGCCGCCAGCAATTCGGAAACCGTGCCGCCGGCCTTTGCCTTGTTGGCGGCGTCCAGTTCGCGCCTCATTTCTTTCATGTCGCCGAGCAACCCCGAGACCTTGTCCATGAGCATATCCGGATGCGCCTTGAACAGCCCGGAAAGCTCCGCCAGCGTGTTTTCCGCGCGCAGAAGCGGCCGGAGCAGATTCGTCCCCGTAATCGCCTCTATCCTGCGCGTCCCGGAGCCGATCGACGTCTCCGAAACAATCCTGAACCCGCCGATTTGCCCCGAATTGGACACGTGCGTGCCGCCGCAGAGCTCCGCGCTGAACTCTCCAACCTCGACGAGCCGCACCTTGTCGCCGTATTTTTCGTCGAAATAAGCCGCCGCGCCGCGCGCTTTCGCTTCGTCCACCGTCGTTTCCGTCGTGAAAACGTTTTGAAACTCGTCGATCACGCGGTTTACGATTGCCTCGGCTTCACTCAGTTTGTCCGCGCCAAGCCCCTCGAAATGCGTGAAGTCAAAGCGCAGCGTCTCCGCGTCGACCGACGACCCCGCTTGCCTGACATGGCCTCCGAGCGTCTGCACGAGCGCCTTGTGCAGCAAATGCGTCGCCGTATGGTTGCGCGCCGTGCGGTTGCGCGCGATGGGGTCGACAGCCGCATTCACAACGTCCCCTACCCTGATCGCCCCGCTTTTCACCAAAACAGTATGCACCCACACCGCGCCGGAGCGCGCCACGGACAGCACATCCGCAAAAGCCCCGTCGCCGGCCAGCACGCCGGCATCCGACGCCTGGCCGCCGCCCTCCGCGTAAAACGGCGTTTTGTCGAGCACGAGCAGCACAGTCTCGCCGCCGCAGGCCTCCTCGGCGGCAAAACCGTCTTTCACAATCAGCTTTACAGAACATTTTTCCTGTAAAGCAACATAGCCCACAAACTCCGTCGCCGCAAGCCCCTTGAAAAGCTCCTCGCCGCCGCGCCACGCCGCGCCATCCGAGGCTTTTTGCCCCCTGCGCGAGTTTTCCTGCTGGATGCGCAGCTCGGCCAAAAAACCCTCCTCGTCAATCGAGATGCCGTGCTCCGCAAGCGCCTCCCGCGTCAGCTCCGGATTGACCCCATACGTATCATAGAGTTTGAACACCTTGTCGCCCGCAAGCACCGCGCCCCGGACGCCTTTCAGCTCCGCGATGTGCGCGTCAAGCAATGCCAGCCCCGAGTCGACCGTGGCCGCAAAGCGCTCTTCCTCAAGCCGTATCAATTTCCGGATATAATCGCGTTTTTCTATAATTTCATCATATTCGCGCCCCGACACCTCGATAACGTTTTCGGCCAGCTCATGCAGGAAAAGCCCCTCGATGCCGAGTTTTTTCCCATGCACTGCCGCCCTGCGCAGCAAGCGCCGCAGCACATACCCCCGGCCCTCGTTTGACGGGATGACGCCGTCTCCGATCAAAAACACGACCGAGCGGATATGGTCCGTGACAATCCGGACGGAAACATCCGTTTTCGCTTCGCCGCGCTGATACGCCACCCCCGACATCCCGCAGACGCGTTCCAATATCGTGCGGATTGTGTCCACGTCAAAAATCGAATCCGTGCCCTGCATGATGCACGCGAGCCGCTCAAGCCCCATGCCCGTGTCGATGTTCGGATGGGACAGCGGCGTATAATTGCCCGCTTCGTCGCGGCTGTACTGTGTGAACACATGGTTCCAAAACTCGACAAAACGGTCGCATTCGCAGCCGGGCCTGCAATCCGCGCTCCCGCAGCCGTACTTTTCGCCGCGGTCAAAGTAGATCTCCGAGCACGGCCCGCACGGCCCAATGCCAATCTCCCAAAAATTGTCCTCTTTCCCCATGCGCACGACGCGCCCCGGCGAGATGCCAACCTCGTTCACCCAGATATCGTAAGCCTCGTCATCCTCCTCGTAAATGCTCGCCCAAAGCTTGTCCGCGGGCATTTCGAGCACCTCCGTGATAAATTCCCAGCCCCATTTCAGGCTTTCGCGCTTGAAATAATCCCCAAACGAAAAGCTGCCGAGCATCTCAAAAAACGTGCCGTGCCGCGCCGTGAGGCCGACATTTTCGAGATCGCCCGTGCGTATGCACTTTTGGCAGGTCGTCATGCGCTTGCTCGGCGGCGCCTCGATCCCCGCAAAATACGGCTTGAGCGGCGCCATGCCCGAGTTGATGAGCAGCAGGCTCTTGTCGCTCTCCGGCACAAGCGAAAAACTCTTGCGCGCATAGTGCCCCCGCGCGACATAGAACTCGCGAAACATCTGTCGTAATTCATTCAGGCCGATATTTTTCATAGTACCCTTTGCGCCCTTTCCAAGCTTTCATAATTATTATACAAAATATACAAAATTAACCAAATATATTATGCCCAAGGCGCCTACATTTGTCAACGCGCCGGACGCAGGTCAGACGCGCAGGCGCACAAAGGAGCCTCCCATGATGCTCGTGTGGAGCCACGCGCCGATATCGGCCCAAAACTTCAACCCATTGTCCGCGATCTCCGCGCGTCCCGCCTCCGCGTCAAGCGCGAGGATCGTCACCCAATGCCAGGTGTCGAGGTTTGCGACGCAGCCGTTTGAAAGAATCAGAAACGCGACCGGCACGTCTTCCGCGAGCGACGCGCCGACAAACGCGGCGGCCTCCGAAAACGACGGGCGCTTTGCCCTGCTGATTGGCGCTTTCAGACGTTCCGCCGTGATCGGCAATCCGTATTCTCGCGCCAAATTCCCAATGCCATCCAAAAAATCGCCGGCCATCAGCCCGCCCGCGCGCGGATACAAAAACCGGTAGACTTGCTTCATGAACTCGACGTAGCCCGCTTTTCCCATAACAGGCGCGTCCGGCGCGGCAAGCCCGCCCAAGCCCCCCTTCCGGGCCGCCTCAAACAGGGCCGGCCGCGAGCGCAGCAAATAAGCGAGGACGTTTGAAGCCGTCGTCGCGCCGCAGGCGCCCGGCGGGACAAAGCCCTCCTTCGGATACCAATGCTGGTCGCCGCCGGCATACCGCGCGCCGCGCTCGTCCGTGGCCAAAAGCAACTCCGGATTTGAAAGTGCGATTATACTCATATCCCTATTGTATTTCATAATGCCCCAAAACGCAAAGAAGACCGACGAATCGGCCTTCTTTGCAGTTTATTGATAGGAGAGTCATGAATAAGCGCGTTACTCATAGTTTATTTATACCCCCCTAACCTGAATTGAAACATAAAAATCGATTCCACGAAAAATTACTCATTGTAACAACTCAGACCCTTGCCGGAATACCGTCA
>JAITMX010000191.1 GCA_031290775.1 Eubacteriales Family XIII. Incertae Sedis bacterium | reverse complement strand
GGCTCTACCCGATGACAAAGGCTGTATCCAAGCAGCTTTTGCCGGTTTTTGACAAGCCGCTCATCTACTATCCGATTTCCGTGCTCATGCTCGCGGGGATCAAGGATATTCTGATCATTTCGACGCCCGAGGACATCCCCCAATATGAAAAGCTGCTCGGCGACGGGAGCCGGATCGGCGTCCGCTTTTCGTACAAGGCGCAAACCGAGCCTCGCGGCCTCGCGGACGCCTTTATCATCGGCGAAGAGCATATCGGCACAGACCGCGTCTGCCTCGTGCTCGGCGACAACGTGTTTTATGGGCAGTCGTTGTCGAGCGTGCTTGAGCGCGCCGTGTCGCGCGGGCAGGGCGCGACGGTCTTTGGCTACCCGGTGGCGGACGCGCGCGAGTTTGGCGTCGTTGAGTTTGACGCAGACAACAACGTCGTGTCGATCGAGGAAAAGCCGCAGCAGCCAAAATCCAAATACGCGGTGCCCGGCCTCTATTTTTACGACAATGACGTCGTGCGGATCGCCAAGGGCGTCAATCCTTCGGCGCGCGGCGAGATTGAGATCACTTCGGTGAACAACGAGTATCTTTTGCGCGGCAAACTCAAAGTGGAGCTGCTCGGGCGCGGCATGGCTTGGCTCGATACAGGCTCGCCCGTCGGGCTTTTGAAAGCGGCCGAGTTTGTCGAGGCCGTACAGTCGCGGCAGGGCCTGTACGTGGCCTGCATCGAAGAGATCGCGTGGCGCAAGGGCTTTGTGGATGGCGCAGGGCTTCGGGCCGTCGGCGAAGAGCTGCGGATGACGGATTACGGCCAGTATCTGCTGGCGCTGCTCGAAGACTGAATTCTATGGCAGGAGGAATTGTCAAATCATGAAAATCTTGGTGACGGGCGCGGCCGGGTTCATCGGCGCAAACTTTGTATATTACGAACTCGCAAAATATCCGGATGACGAGATCGTTGGGTTTGACGCGCTGACCTACGCCGGCAATCTCGAAACGCTGGACGCCGCGCTGAAATGCCCGCGTTTTCGCTTTGTGAAGGCGGACATCACGGACAGGGCGGCAGTCGAGGCCTTGTTTGAAAAAGAGAAGTTTGACATCGCCGTCAATTTCGCGGCCGAGTCGCACGTCGACCGCTCGATCGAGGACCCGGGCGTGTTTTTGCGCACAAATATCCTCGGCGCGCAGACGCTCATGGACGCGGCGCGCAAGGCTGGGACGCCGCGCTACCATCAGGTATCGACGGACGAGGTTTACGGAGACCTGCCGATAGGCCGGCCCGATCTGCTTTTCACGGAGGCGACGCCAATCCATACGAGCTCGCCGTACTCGGCATCCAAAGCGTCTGCGGATTTGCTCGTGCAAGCCTATATCCGCACCTTTGGGCTGCCCGCGACGATTTCGCGCTGCTCGAACAATTACGGGCCGTACCAATTTCCCGAAAAACTCATCCCGCTCATGATCGCAAATTGCCTTGCGGACAAGCCGCTGCCGGTGTACGGCGAGGGGCTCAATGTGCGCGACTGGCTCTATGTGGACGACCACTGCAAGGCGATCGACCTTGTGGCGCGCACGGGCAAGGTGGGCGAGGTCTACAACATCGGCGGCCACAATGAAATGAAAAACATCGACATCGTGAAACTTATTCTCGATTATCTCGGCAAACCCGAGTCGCTCATCACCTACGTGACGGACCGCAAGGGCCACGATATGCGCTACGCGATCGACCCTGCCAAGATCACTGCGGAGCTGGGCTGGGCGCCCGAAACGATGTTTGCGGACGGAATCAAACTGACGATCGACTGGTATCTTGCCAACAAGACGTGGTGGGAGCGCATCGTGAGCGGCGAATACCAGCGGTACTATGAAAAAATGTACGGGGGGCGATGAAGGCGGCCGGCATTGCGCGTTCGTTTTTGAAGCGGCATAAAAAAACCATCCTCTTTGCCGTCTGCTGGTACGTCGGCATGGCGCTGCTTTTGGGCGCGTTCATCCAGTGGCGTATCGGCATGCCGGCGTTTCTTTCGGCGCACCCCCTGCTCTTCGTTTGCGGCTCGTCCGTCATTCTCTTGGTACTCGTGATCGCGCACGGGATTTTCGGCAACCCCTTTCTCGGCACGGCTGTGGTTTCTGCCTGCCTTGTGCTGCTCACCTACGCGGACAAAATCAAGTACGCGCTGCGGATGGAGCATGTGTACCCCGCCGATTTGGAGATGTTTTTTCATCTGGGCGACCTATCCGGGATGTACGACTCGGACGCCGCAGCGGCGCAGTGGTATATCGCCTTTGGGATTCTGGCGGCGGGGGTTGTTTGCACGGCGCTGCTCATGCTCGCGCGGCGTCGGCGGACCCAAGAGGCGGGGGCAGGCGGGGCGGCGGCAGGCGCCACGCGCGGGCAGCTGCGTTTTCGCATCATCCTGCGCGTGGCGCTCGCCATAGCCGGCGTACTCGCGCTCCTCGTCCTCACATGGCCGGTCCGAAGCCCCGACCAAGGCGACATCGATGCAGTCGATTATGATTATATCGCGTGGAACCAGACGCTCAATTACGAACGCAACGGTTTTGTCGTCGCTTTCATCAGCAATCTGAAAAAGGCGGGCATGGAGGAGCCGGGGGATTATTCCGAGGAACGCGTCAGGGAGATCGCGGAGCATTACCGCTACATCGCGGACGTGCGCAACAAAGGCCGCATAGACCTCGCCGCGTCGGACATCGATGTAATCTATATCATGAATGAATCGTTTTCCGATCCCGACCGGTTTGCGGAATACTATCCTTTCAGCGGCCCGGCAGACGAGCTCATGCCAAACCTGCACACGCTCACGGAAAAGGCGCGGACGGGCTGGCTGTATTCGCCCCGGTACGGCGGAGGCACGGCCAACATCGAGTTTGAGGCGCTGACCGGGTTTTCGACGTATTATACGGATTTTGCCTATCCCTATCAGAGCATACTGCCGGCGTTTGACAGCTTTCCGTCCATCGCCCGCATATTAGACGCAAACCGGCGCGCGTCCGTCGGGCTGCACGCGTACGGCGGGTCGATGTACCGGCGCAACGCGGTCTATCCGCTGTTTGGCTATGACGCGTTTTTCGGAAGCGAGGATTTTCACTATACGCAGAAAGACCGCGGCGCGTTCTATATCTCAGACGCTTCCGCCTACAAGGAGGCGCGCGCGTATTTGGACGGCGACTACGGCGCCTCTGGCGCCAAAGCGGACAATATGTTTGTCACGCTCGTCACGATGCAAAACCATCCGCAGTACGGGAGCCAATACGACACCCATTCCTTTTTGTCGCTGTCGGATGACGACTATAATACACGCTGGAAGATCACGGATTATATGGAATTGATCCATAGCTCGGACGCGGCGCTCGGCGATTTCATCGAATGGGTGGCTGCGCGCGAAAAGGACACGGTGGTCGTGTTTTGGGGGGACCATCTCCCAGGGGTTTACGACAGGCTCTTTGAGATCGACCCGGATCTCGGCTACGAGACGCCGTTTTTCATCTACAAAAATTTTGAGGAGGATGTGAAACCGCTGCCGACGATCTCCCCAAACTACATCTCGACGGTGTTCTTTGACGATATGCTGGCAAAAAAGCCGCCGTGGCACTATCTGCTCGACGATGTGAAAAAAGATGTGCCAATCCTGACGGCCGCGTACTGGCAGGAAGCGCCGCCGGAGGATACGCAGGCGCTGATCGACTATCATGTGATCGAGTACGATATGCTGAAAGGGGAGCAGTACGCCGCGCGGTACGGGCTGTTTGATACGGACGGGGAGTAGGGGTGCGCACCGCGCCGGGCCATTTTGACAGTCATTTTGCATTTTGCAATAGGCCCAATAGGCGCTATTTTGCGAATTTCTGTTGACGGAGGCGCAATATCTGGTATAATCGCTTTAGTAAGTTGAAATGAAAAGGAGGGTGCGTTGCGCGGAAAACCCCGCAGTTTCAGAGTGTACGGCAAGCTGGCCGGAAGTGGGCAGCGAAGCGTTTTTGTCATTCATAAAGGTATTTATCTCCCGTGATGGGGGATTTTTTTTGGAGAATCAGAAACGCGGAAGGAGAATCGGATGGGAGAACTGGAGAACTTGAAAGGGCGCAATCTGCTGGAACCGGGGGATTTCACGGTTGCGGAGCAGAAAGCGCTGTTTGATTTGGCCGACAAAATCGCGGACTCGCCGGGTGCGTATCAAGATACGGCAAAGGGCAGGCTGCTGGCGGCGCTGTTCTTTGAGCCGAGCACGCGGACGCGGCTCTCGTTTGAGTCGGCGATGCTGCGGCTTGGCGGGCAGGCCATCGGGTTTTCGGAGGCGCAGAGCAGCTCGGCGGCGAAAGGCGAGAGCATTGCGGACACGGTGAGGACGGTGGGGTGTTATGCGGATCTGACCGTGATCCGGCATCCGAAAGAGGGCAGTTGCCGTGTGGCGGCGCAGGCCTCGGACGTGCCCGTCATCAACGCGGGCGACGGCGGCCACCATCACCCGACGCAGACGCTGACGGATCTCATGACGATACGGCGCGAAAAAGGGCGGCTCGACCGGCTGCGCGTCGGTCTGTGCGGCGACCTGAAATTTGGGCGTACGGTACACTCCCTCATCAAAGCGATGAGCGCGTACGATGGCACCGGGTTTTATCTCATCTCGCCCGAGGAACTGCGCGTGCCGTCCTATGTGATCCGCGATATCGAAGCGGGCAATGGCAGTACCTATGTGGAAACGCGCAGCCTCGGCGGCGCGATCGACAGGCTCGACATCCTTTACATGACGCGCGTGCAGCGCGAGCGCTTCTTCAATGAGGAAGACTATATCCGGCTCAAGGACAGTTATATCCTTGACGCGATGAAGATGAGGCCGGC
This sequence comes from Eubacteriales Family XIII. Incertae Sedis bacterium, assembly GCA_031290775.1. Classification (GTDB taxonomy): domain Bacteria; phylum Bacillota; class Clostridia; order Peptostreptococcales; family Anaerovoracaceae; genus WRMW01. The sequence continues at coordinate 10,980 of JAITMX010000191.1, read as the reverse complement.
GCGCGCCGATATGATCGTCATGCACCCTTTGCCGCGCGTCAATGAAATTGCGGCCGAGGTGGACAAGGATCCGCGCGCGGTGTATTTCAAGCAAGCGAAGAACGGTATGTATGTGCGCATGGCGCTCATCTCGGCGCTGTTGGGGGAGGCACAGGAATAGGAATAGGAATAGTCAACAATGGAAGTCAATGAAATCGAAAACGGCATCGTCATCGACCATATCAAGGCGGGTACAGGGCTCAAGGCGCTCTCGTATCTTGGGATCGACACGCGGACGGACACGGTCGCGCTCATTATGAACGCGCAGAGCAGCAAGCACGGGCGCAAGGACATCATCAAGATCGAAAACCTTTTGGACATCGATTTGGCGTCGCTCGGGCTGCTCGACTGCGGCGCGACGGTCAACTATATCGAGGGCGGCGAGCTTGTGAAGAAGGTAAAGCTGGCGCTGCCCGAGCGCGTGACGGATGTCATCAAGTGCAAAAACCCGCGTTGCGTCACATCGGTCGAGCCGGCGATCCAGCATGTTTTTTTGCTGGTCGATCCGGAGACAGAGGAATACCGCTGCGAATACTGCGACGAGACCGTGCGCTTTTGAGCATGGGAAACGGGGATATGAAAAATCTTGTGCGCGTCCCGGCGTTTGTGGACTTGCATGTGCATTTTCGCGACCCGGGCTTTCCCGAAAAGGAGGATGCCTTTAGCGGGGGACGCGCGGCGGCGGCGGGCGGCTTTGCGGCTGTCTGCATGATGCCCAATACGCGACCGGCGATCGACAGCCCCGAAACGCTGACGGATGCCGACCGCCGCGGCAGGGCTGCGGGTATCCGCGTCTTTGCGGCCTCGGCGATGACGCGCGCGCAGGAGGGGGATGCGCTCGTGGACTTTGACGCGATGGACGGCGCGGATACCGCCTGCCGCGCGCTGACGGGGCATGGCGTCTGCGGGATCAGCGAAGACGGAAAAACTTTGGCGAATGACACACTTATGGAGGCGGTCTGCGCTTCGGCGCGTCGCCTTGGCCTCCCGGTCATGGACCACGCGGAGCCGGAGACGGAGACCATCCGGCGCGATATCGCGCTCGCCAAGAAGACGGGCGCCCGTTTTCACATCCAGCACGTCAGCCTGGCAGGGAGCGTGGCGCTGCTGCGCGCCGCCAAGGCGGAGGGTGCGCCCATCACCTGCGAGACAGCCCCCCATTACTTTGCGCTTACCAATGAGGAGCCGCTGCGGCAGGGCGCAAACGCCAAAATGAACCCGCCGCTCGCTGCGGAGCGCGACAGGCTTGCCATTATCGAGGGGCTGCGCGACGGCACGATCGACTGCATCGCGACGGATCACGCGCCGCACGAGCCCGCCGCGAAGGCATTGCCCTTCGCCGAGGCTGCCAACGGCATCGTGGGCCTTGAAACGGCATTTGCGGTTTCCTACACGATGCTTGTCAAGGGCGGCTATCTGTCGCTCGCGGATCTTGTGCGGCTCATGAGCACGCGGCCGGCCGAGATCATCGGCTTGGCCCCGCCGGATGACGACTACGTCCTGCTTGACCTCGAAACGCCATACGGGATTGACGCGGCGGCCTTTCTTTCAAAAGGGCGCAACACCCCTTTTGGCGGAATGCGCGTATACGGCCGCGTTATGAAAACCGTCTGCGCCGGCCGTGCCGTATATGAGCGCAGACCATGCTGATTACAGGCACATCTCCGAAATAATGTGAGTGAAGTCACGGTAATAGTTCAGATGGATTGCTTCGATTCACCCGCAATGACGAGGCAAGTTTGAATTGTTGCAAGTCGCAAAACGTTTGTTCGCAACATTTGTACAGATTGATATCATTTTTTTGATCCCCATGATAAAATAGAAACAAATCTATAGACGTAATTAAGTACGAGGAGCATATGGATACGATTCACCGAATTATTAATGGCGACAGTCGGCAAATGAGCTTGATTTCAAGCAAATCGATTCACTTGGTTATTACCTCGCCACCTTATTGGCAGCTAAAGGACTATGGAGATGAGAACCAAATCGGTTTTCATCAAAGCTATGAGGAATATATCAACAATCTGAACTTGGTGTGGAAAGAGTGCGATCGCGTGTTGCATGATGGTTGCCGTCTGTGCATCAACATCGGCGATCAGTTTGCACGCTCTGTTTATTATGGACGATATAAGGTGATTCCCATTCGGACAGAGATTATTAGATTTTGCGAAACGCTCGGCATGGACTATATGGGCGCGGTGATCTGGCAAAAGAACACAACCATGAACACTACCGGCGGCGGCTCTGTTATGGGCAGTTTTCCATATCCACGCAACGGGATTTTGAAAATTGATTATGAGTTCATCCTGATTTTCAAGAAGCAGGGCAAACCGCCAACTGTGGGAATGGATACAAAGATAGCCTCGGAAATGTCAAAGGATGAATGGAATACATTCTTTTCATCGCATTGGACATTTGGCGGAGCGCGGCAGGATAAGCATATGGCGGTGTTCCCGGAGGAATTGCCGCATCGCCTGATTAAGATGTTTTCATTTGCCGGAGAGATGATTCTCGATCCGTTCCTCGGTAGCGGAACAACTGCTTTGGCAGCGCGAAATCTGAATCGCAATACTATCGGATATGAAATCAACCCGGAGTATATCAAATTTTGCGAAGAAAAGCTGAATGTCCCGCAGCATGATTTTTTTGGCGCAATATATTCATTTGAAAAGGATGAGGCGCGAGTTGATACAAAGATATTGCAAGATTCACTGCCGTACAAGTTTTTCGACCCCCACAAGATGGATAAAAAAATTGATGTAAAAAAATTACAGTTCGGATCGAAGATTGACCAATCAAGCGGGGAACGGGAAAAATACTATACTGTCAAAAAGATTATCAATCCACAGTTTGTCGAATTGAATAATAACCTTATTGTCCGTTTGATTGGCATAAAGGAAAAGCCGTCTGTGAATGGAGCGGCGACAAGCTATCTGGCAAAAAAGCTTCTCGGGCAAAAGGTCTATATGAAATATGACGATGAAAAGTACGACATGGAAAACAACCTTCAATGCTATTTGTACTTAAAGAACAAGACTTTCATTAATGCACATCTGTTAAAAGAAGGATTGGCAGTTGTGGACGAGCAGGCGGTATTCCGCCAGAAGAACAAGTTCGTTCAATTGGAGGCATATTATGGCTAAAAGCGGGTTGCCTGAAAAATTCTCGATGGAATTCGGGAAGAAAGAAAAAGTGTTGAAAAAATTAAAGAAGAAATATTGCGTCTAAAAACGATGCAACAAAGATTGGAAGAAGGAGCTATTCTATGATTGACAGACTGATTGAAAACATCGAGCGCCTCGGCGCCCCCGTCGTCGTCGGCCTTGACCCGACGCTCGAAATTGTGCCCGAGAAAATGCTCGCGGACTCGGCAAAATCCTTTGACGAAACGACCGAGGCCGCGGCGTTTGCCCTGCTAAAATTCAACCGCGAGATCATCGACGCGGTAGCGGATATCGTGCCGGCCGTCAAACCCAACATCGCGTTTTATGAACGTTATGGGCTTGACGGCATCCGCGCCTATATCATGACCGTCGAATACGCGATGGGCCGCGGCCTGATGGTCATCGGCGATATCAAGCGCGGCGACATCGGATCGACTGCGGCCGCCTATGCGGGGCATGTCGCGCCGTCCCCGCTGTTTGGCCGCAAATTTGAAATATGGAACGAAGACGCGGTGACGCTCAATCCCTATCTCGGCGCGGACAGTATCACGCCTTTCCTTGACGCGATCAAGGGGCGGGACAAGGGGGTGTTCATCCTCGTCAAGACGAGCAACCCAGGCGGCGCGGATTTGCAGGATTTGCCCATCATGCCGGAGGGCGCGCCGCTGTATGAGCGCGTTGCCGCCTTGGTGGGCGAATGGGGCGCGGGAGAGGGGCTCATGGGCGGGCATGGCTACAGCAGGGTCGGCGCCGTCGTCGGCGCGACGCATCCCAAAGCCTCGGCGCGGCTCCGGGAGCTCATGCCCCATACGTTTTTCCTCGTGCCGGGTTACGGCGCGCAAGGCGCCAGCGCGAGTGACATAAAACAGTTTTTTGACACCCATGGGCGCGGCGCGATCGTCAGCTCCTCGCGCGGCATCATCGGCGCTTGGAAGGCGGAAGGCAAGGGCGCGGGGCACGTCGGCAAGTCCGCGCGCGCCGCCGCGCTGAAAATGCGCGACGAAATCGGGGCCGTCCTTTGACGCGGCGAGGCAGAGGCAAATGGTAAAAGCGCACAGAGGCCAATACCCTGTCACAAAAAACGAAAGCATCGCGGACGGCATATACGAGCTTTGTTTTGAAGCGCCGGATATCGCCCGCGCCGCGAACGCCGGGCAGTTTGCAAATGTTTATCTGCCGGGCGGCGCCATGCTCCTGCCGCGCCCGATCAGCATCGCCGATGTGAGGGGCGATGTGGTCACGCTTGTCTATGCGATTGTCGGCGGCGGGACAAAGGCGCTCGCGGGGATCAAAGCCGGCGCGCGGCTCGAAATCATGGGGCCGCTCGGTACGGGCTATTTTGACTATGCGGGCAGCCCGACGGACGCCGCGCCGTCCGGGGCCTTTGAAAACCCTTTCACGGCGCTGCTCGTCGGCGGCGGCGTCGGGGCGCCGCCGCTGCATTTCGCGGCGCGGCGCATAAGGGCCGCACGCCGCGGCCGCGTGAAGATTGTGGCCTGTCTGGGTTTTCGTGGCCATCCATGGTACAGGGAAGAGTTTGAACGCGTTTGCGACGAAGTGCTGCTCGCTTCCGAGGCCGAAGGCGCTGCCGCGTTTCACGGCAACGTCGCCCATCTGCTGGACAAATCGTTTCCATACAAAGAGGCTGGTTCCCCCCAAGCGAATGGCCAAGCGCTGCCAAGCCTCGCGCTCGCCTGCGGGCCGCGGCCGATGCTGAAAGCCGCTTCGGACTTCTGCGCCGCGAAAAACATAACGCTGCGCGTCTCGCTTGAAGAACGCATGGGTTGCGGCTATGGCGCCTGCGCGGGCTGTACCTGCAAAACACGCTTGCTCGGTGATGTCTTAAAACCGCAAAACGGCCCGAATATGCCGAACGCCGAAGGCTTCATCAAAAAGAAAGTTTGCGCGCATGGCCCCGTGTTTTGGGCGGACGAGGTGGTATGGTGAAGGATACCAGCGTAAACATCTGCGGCGTCCGGCTCAAAAACCCGATCCTCTGCGCGTCGGGCACGTATAATTTTCGCGAGTCGGGCCTGTATTACGACCCTGCCGCCCTCGGCTGCATTACGACGAAAAGCGTGTCGCTTCTGCCCTGGGACGGCAACGACGCGCCGAAAATCGCAGAGGCTTACGGCGGCATGCTCAACGCGATCGGCCTCGAAAACCGCGGTCTGGATGCCTATATCAAGACGGAATTGAAAATGCTGAAGGCAGCCGGCGCGACCGTTATGGCAAATGTGGTCGGGCGCACGGCCGAAGAATACGCCGAGGTGGCCGGCGCGCTTGCCGCCACGGATGTCGACTTGCTTGAGCTCAACATCAGCTGCCCCAATGTGAAGGACTCCGGCATCGCGTTCGGCACCGACCCCAAAACAGCCGCAGGCCTGGTGGCGGGCGTGAAAAAGGCCAGCGGCGGCAAACCCGTGATCGTCAAGCTCACGCCAAATGTGACGGACATCACGGAAATCGCGCGGGCCGTAGTGGACGCGGGCGCGGACGGCCTCTCGCTCATCAACACGCTGAAAGGGATGCGCATCGATCTGCGCACGAAGCAGCCTGTTTTGAAGGCGGGCGGCGGCGGGCTTTCCGGCCCTGCCATCCATCCCGTCGCGGTGCGCATGGTCTATGAGACGCGCCGCGCCGTGAGCGTGCCGATCATCGGCATGGGCGGCGTCATGACGGGCGCGGACGCCTACGAGCTCATGCTCGCCGGCGCGGTCGCGGTCGCGGTCGGCACGGCGGCGCTCATCGATCCCGCCGCACCCCTGCGCATTCTCGAAGAGCTCAAAGTATTTTTGTGAGAGGAGCTTTGGAAAAGCTCAAAAGCCGCAAGAAAAAAACCAGAGAAAACCAGAAAAAACTTTTCGCAAAAGATATGTTTGAATTCTCCAAATACGGGTAAAATGTGGGTAGGCGAATGCTGCGGCAAAAACCGAAATAAACAGGGAATCGGGAGACGATGCACACGGGGGTAAAGGAATGATGAATTATAAAGAAGAATTTGTACGATTTTTATTGGAGTCAGGCGCGCTCAAATTCGGAGATTTTACATTGAAAAGCGGGCGCAGGTCGCCGTATATGATCAATACGGGCGCACTCGATTCCGGCGAATCGCTTTCGCGGCTCGGATGCTTTTACGCGCGCGCTATCCACGAAAAGATGGAACTCGGCGTAATCCCGCAGGATACGAGTATCCTGTTCGGTTCGGCCTACAAAGGCATCCCATTGGCTGCGGCAGCCTCGATCGCGCTGGCTGCGGCGTTTGACATCAACCTCGGCTATGCGTTCAACCGCAAGGAGACGAAAGACCATGGCGAGGGCGGCATTTTTGTCGGCAGGAAGCCCGGCCCCGGCGACCGTATCCTTGTCGTCGACGATGTGATGACGGCGGGGACGGCGCTCCGCGATACGGTCGACCTGATTGGCGGCCACGCGCCCGAAGCGAAAGTCGTCGGCTCCGTGATCGCGGTGGACCGCAAGGAGCATGGCAAAGACTTGCGTTTGTCTGCCGTCGCCGAAGTGCAATACGAGCTCGGCATACCGGTTTTTTCTATCGTTGAAATTGACGAAATTGTCGCCGTGCTGAAATCCCCGTCTTTCGCGGAAAGCCCCGATGACGCGCGGGACGCGGGCGAGGATGGCATGGAAAATGAGGGGCCGGTCAGCATCTACTGCGATATCTGTGAACGCAAATACAAGAACGCGGTGCCATTGGCGCTGCCGACACCCGCGCAGATTGCTTCGATTGAAGAATATTTGAAAGCAAACAGGCCCACATAACTGCAGCCCTGCGCATATCAATGGTATTTATTCTCCCGTCTTCAGCGCGATGGCGCCGCCGCGCGCCATATCGAGCACTTCGTAGGCGGCGAGCAGGCCAACGAGCACGTCGATTTTTTCCGGCTTGTCGCTGTGTTCGAGCATGAGCGTCGTTTCCGTGATGTCTACGATACTCGCGCCCATCACTTTCGCGAGGTCGACGATTTCGCTTCTTTCTTTCGAACCGACCTTGACCTTGATGAGCATGATCTCCCGGCTCGTGCTGTCCGCTGCGGTCATGCGCTCGATCTCCGTGACATCCTCGAGCTTGGCGATCTCCGCCGCCGCGTTGTCGGCCACGTACTCATCGCCCTCGACGACGACCGTCATGCGCGTCACATCGTGGTTGCGCGTCGGCCCCGCCGTGATGCTGTCGATGTTGAAGTTTCTGCGCGCGAGAAGCGTCGAGATGCGCGACAGCACGCCGGGTTTGTTTTCCATCAGTACGCCGATTGTATGTTTCATGGTGTAGCCTCCTTGTCCCGTACGATAATCATATCTGTCGAAATTTTATCACAAAACCAAGCGTTCGTGTTGTCGTATTGCGCGAGGCCACGCCATTCAAACCCATTCAAACCCATTATTGCCCTGCGCCGGAAATCCTGGGGTATGGTAATATATAGGCGTATAGGGAAAGGAGAGATTGCCGTGGATTTCGCACAAACAAAAAAAATTGCTGTAATCGTTTTGCTTGCGCTTGCGCCTGTGCTTTTTATGGCCTCATGCGATGTGAATGAAAATGGCGATATACAATCCGGCGACGCAGGTTCCGGCGATGTGGGATCCCGCAGTGAAGCGGTTGTGATCGCGCCGGGCGATGAAGCGGATTCGGATACAGGGGTCGCTGCGCCGCTTTCGCCGTTTGAAGCGCTTTGGTACTATGAGGCGGCGCGTGCCGGCCGCTACGACGCTTTTGCGGCGGCGCGGCCCGAACTGGCTCCCGGCGACGTCGTGTGGATGGTAGACGCAGACCTGGATATCCCCGCATACACGGACACGCACGAAGCCCCGGATCCTGACAGCCTGCATGTGCTCGTCAACAAGCACTTCAGCTTGCCGGACGACTATGTACCCGCCGACCTCGTGGACATCGGCGCCACCATGATGCGCGCGGAAGCTGCGGGCGCCATGCAGGAGATGATCGATGCCGCACAGGAAGAGGGGCTGACGCTCTGGTCGCAGTCGGGCTTTCGGAGCTACGGCATCCAAGTGAGCCTGTACAATCAATACTCGGCGCGCGACGGCAGCGAGGCCGCAGACACGTACAGCGCACGGCCGGGCTTCAGCGAGCATCAGACCGGGCTGACTACGGATCTCAATACGATTACGGATGCCTTTGGCGATACGCCGGAAGGGGTTTGGGTTGCGCAAAACTGCTGGCGGTACGGCTATATCGTGCGTTATACAAAAGAAAATACGGATGTCACTCTCTACAAGCCCGAGCCATGGCATATGCGTTACATCGGGCAAGGCGCCGCTGCGGCGATGCGCGACCTCGGAATACTGTCCTTTGAAGAATACAGTGTCAAGTATATCGAGCATACCCCGCCAGGAGTCGGATAAAGGCAGACGCGCCTAAGCGGCCACATTCCCCGCGGCTTGTGCAAGAAAACTAATTTTTCAGAAAATTAAAAAGTATTTGACAAGTACGAAAAATTAGTCTATATTGATATCGTAATCATTGATTCCGGTATTCAAAGGAGGTAAAAAATCATGTTAAACGCGGGAGATACAGCTTTCATCATCATTTGCACAGCATTGGTGATGATCATGACGCCCGGCCTCGGGTTTTTCTACGGGGGGCTCGGGCGGAGAAAGAATGTCGTGAACAATATGATGGCTTCGATCGGCGTCATGGGGCTGGGCATAGTCCTTTGGATGGTCCTCGGATACTCGATGGCGTTCGGCGGCGAAGGTTTTGTAATCGGCTCATGGTCGTTTGAACACATCGGCCACTCCGGCGTGGCGATGGCGGATCTGCTTGACCCCGAAGCGGAGGGCGGCTCGATCCCGATTCTCGTGTTCAGCGCGTTTCAGATGATGTTTGCGCTGATTACGCCGGCCATCATCACCGGCAGCATCGGCGGACGCATGAAATACAAATCGCTGTTCATTTTCCTCGGCCTTTGGTCTATCATTGTTTATTACCCGCTTGCGCATATGGTATGGGGGAGCGGCGGCTTGTTGGGCGGCGGCTGGCTCGGATCGCTCGATTTTGCCGGCGGAAACGTTGTGCATATCAGCTCGGGCGTGAGCGGGCTCGTGCTTTGCCTGCTGCTCGGCAAACGCCGCGGTTACAATAATATCAATTATCGTGTACACAATATCCCCTTTGTGATGATCGGTATGGCGCTCCTGTGGTTTGGCTGGTTTGGTTTCAACGCGGGCAGTGCGCTGGCGGCGGGAGAGCTTGCGGGCCACGCCTTCATGACGACTGCGGTCTCGGCGGCGGCGGCCATGGTTTCCTGGATGCTCATCGATACGATCAAACAGGGCAAGCCGACGCTCATCGGCGCCTGTACGGGCGTCATCGCGGGCCTTGTCGGCATCACGCCGGGCGCGGGCTTTGTGCCGATCTACGCGAGCCTCATCATCGGCCTCGTCGTTTCGCCCGTCTGCTATTTTGGCATCACGCTTGTGAAGAAGACACTCAAGATCGACGACGCGCTCGACGCGTTTGGCTGCCACGGCATTGGCGGTATCTTTGGCGGCATCATGACGGGCGTCTTCGCGCAGGCCGCCATCGGCGGCGCGGACGGCCTCGTCTACGGCAATCCCGAGCAACTGCTCAAGCAAGTCATCGCCATCCTCATCAGCATCGGCGTCGCGGTCGTCGGCACCCTCGTCTGCTACGCGATCACGCGCGCTTTTGGCCCGATCCGGGTCGCGGAAAAGGACGAGTCGATCGGGCTCGACCTCACGCAGCACGGCGAGCATGCGTATCCGTCGTTCAACGGCCTTGACTGAGCGAAAGGAGAAAAAGGCAAATGATCATAAAAGTAGAAGCAATCGTCCGCGAGGACAAACTCGACGACGTCATCGCAGCGCTTACGGAGATCGAAGTGAACGGGATCTCGGTATCGCAGGTGATGGGGCACGGTGTGCAAAAGGGGTATACGGAACTCGTCAGAGGCCAGGAGGTCATTGTCAATCTGGTACCAAAGATCAAGTTTGAGATTGTCGTCAGCTCGGAGGAATGGGAGAAAAAGACGATCGAGGCGATCCAAAAGGCGGCGTTCACGGGAGATGTCGGCGACGGCAAGATCTTTAGCTACGATATCCGTTGCGTCATGCGGATCCGGACACGGGAAAAAGACTACGACGCAATCAACTAAAACAATCAGCTTGCGAGCAGTCAGCAACCGGAAGGCGCGACTGTGAACAGAAAAGAGGGGATCCCGCTCCCCTCTTTTTCAGTGGTTTTCACCGCCCCTCTTGTGTTCTCTGCTTTTCACCATACAAAATTTGGACGAACCGCTCTATCGCTTTTGCCCTGATACCCCTCAGCACCCGCGACCTCGTTCCAGATGACAGCAATCGCAACCCCGTCCGGAACAGGGACGGCGAAAACTTCCGGCGCCGGAAGCATTGTCTCTTGCCCTGTCGAGCCAGCAGCGTTTCTTGTTGCCTCAAACCATATATTGTTCAAGATATCCGTCACGCGAAACACGTCATCCGAATACCGGTCAAAGACTTGTATCGCGACATCCACAGCGCTGTTGGCATCACTCTGGTCAAAATCAATGAGCACGGTGTATATCGGGCCGGTTTCCGACTCATAGACATATTCAAAACTCCCGTCATCATTTCCTTTCGGCGTCCCTTCATAGATTTCATAGCGCCCCGTCACCAAGGCGCCACCGAGATCGCGCTCGTCCCAACTATAGAAGCCGCCCTCGCCCAAATCCATTTTGACGCCGGAAGTCGTGATATAGCTGCCCATCACGGGATTGCC
>JAITMX010000079.1 GCA_031290775.1 Eubacteriales Family XIII. Incertae Sedis bacterium | reverse complement strand
GTGAACTGATCAGGGCGATCGAGCAGGTCGCGCCGCCGTACCTTGCGGCGGGCTGGGACAATTCGGGCCTGCAGATAGAGCCGGCGGCCGCGGAGATCGGGCGCGTGCTCGTCGCGCTCGAATTGACGCCGGATGTGGTGGCCGAGGCAAAAGCCGGCGGCTATCAGCTCATCATCGTGCACCACCCGATGTTTTTTGGCGGCGGGGGCGGCGCCTCGCGCAATATCCTGCAAAGCGACCCGGCAGGGCGCTTTGCCTGGCAGCTTCTCGCCGCGCCGCCCGCGCCTGTCGGCGTATACGCCGCGCACACGGCATTTGACGCGGCGGAGGGCGGGCTTGGCGACGAACTGCAGCGGCTCATCGGCCTCACGCCATGGGACGACCGCCTGCACCCGGACATCGCCGCCGAGTTTTCCGACATCGCGCCCTACGCGCGGACAGGGCGCTTTCGCGAGGCGACAGACCTTGCCGGCGCTTTCGCGCGTGTCAGGGCGGCGCTCGGGACTGGCGCGGACATCCGCGTGAGCGGCGATCCCGCGCGCGGGGTGCTGAAAATCATGACGGTCTGCGGCGGCGGCGGGGACGCCATCCCGCTCGCCGTAAAGACCGGCTGCTCCCTGCTCATCACAGGCGACGTGCGCCAGCACGAGTGGCGGCTCGCGGAAGCGGAGGGGCTCGCGCTCATCGACGCGGGGCATTATTATACAGAGCGCCCGTTCGCGAAATTATTCTCAGATCGGCTTGCCGAGGCGCTCGGGCACGCCTATACCCAGATCGACATCGACGTTTCAACGGAAATAAGGCAGCCCTATGCCTCCCCCGCGCAAACGAAGGCTGAATGAAAATGACGGAAGCAGAACAACTGAAAATCGAAAACGAGAGGCTGCGCGCCGAGATCGGGCGCATGAGGCTGGAGAGCGTCACGGCCTTCATCATCGGCGACGCGGTCGCGGACGGCATTTGCATGACGGACGGGCAAGGGGTCGTGACGAGCATCAACCGCGGCTATACGGAAATCACGGGCATCACGGAGGACGAAATCATCGGGCGCAGTACCGAGGAATTGGTCGAGAAAGGCTATTTCACGACGGCTGTTTCGATGGACGTGATCCGGACGGGGGAGAAAGTGTCCGCCATGTCCGTCGTCCGCAAAAATAACAACCGCGTTTTGCTCGTCGGCTCGCCGTTCCGAAACGAAGCCGGCGAGATTGCGTCTGTCATCACGGTCATGCGCAACCTGACGGAGCTGCTGAAGCTGCGCGAGGAGCTCGAAACGGTCGAGAAAAAGAAAGAGCGTTACAAGGCGCAGCTGAAATCGCTGAAAAAAGAACATTCGGACAAAAATTTTATCGGCGAGTCCGAACGTATCCAATATGTGAAGGAGCTGATCGCCCACGCGGCGGCGAGCGACGCGACGGTGCTCATCACGGGCGAGACAGGCAGCGGCAAGGAAGTCGTCGCGCGCGAGATATACAAGCTTTCGGGGCGCAAAAATGGGCCGTATGTGAAGGTCAACTGCGCCGCGATCCCCGACGGCCTCATCGAGTCCGAGCTCTTTGGCTACGAAAAGGGCGCTTTCACGGGCGCGGGCGAGCGCGAAAAGAAGGGCTATTTTGAGATGGCCAACGGCGGCACGATCCTGCTCGACGAGATCAGCGAGATGCCTGTCGCCTTGCAGCCCAAGATTTTGCGCGTGCTGCAGGAAAAGGAAATCACGCGCGTCGGCGGGACGAAGCCGATCCGCCTCGACATCCGCATCATCGCGTCGACAAACCGCGTGCTGAAGGACATGATCGCGGCGGGCGAATTCCGCGCCGACCTGTATTACCGGCTCAATGTGTTCCCGATCCACCTGCCGCCGCTGAAAGGCCGCGTGAGCGACATCATGCCGCTTGCGGAAAATTTCCTCGCGCATTTCAACGCGCTTTACGAAAAATCCAAGTATTTTTCCGAGGAAGCGAAAGCGCAGCTGGTTTCATACGATTGGCCGGGCAATGTGCGCGAGCTCGAAAACGCGGTCGAGCGCATGGTGATCATCCTGCCCGGCAAGGGCATCTCGCGGGAGGACGCGCGCGCGCTGATTTTGCAGGGCGGCGTGCCGGACGCCTTTTTGGAAAGCGGCGCGGGCGGGGCCGGTGATGGGGTTGGCGGCGGCGACGGCGGCGCGAAAACGGAAGAGGCGCAGGTGGCAGCCGCCCCGGCCCCGTCCCTGCTTGATGGTATGGAAACGGGCGGGCGGGCGCTTCGCGGCACGGTCGCGGAATATGAAAAAGAATTGATTCGTGCCGCCGTCGAAAAATACGGCAATTCGTACGCTGCGGCGAAAGCGCTCGGCACTTCGCAGCCGACGGTCGTGCGCAAGGCGCACGCCTACGGAATCCCGCTGCCGCTCGGCCGCGCGGGCAAAGCGGACGCCCCGCAGAGGGGGTAGCGGATGCCAATCGGCCAATTCATCGTCTTTTTTCTGCTCCTGTTGACGGGTTTTTTCTGCAAAAAATACCACGTGTTCACGGACGCGGCGGTCAACGCGATCAACAAATTCATCATATTGATCGCATATCCCTGCCTCATCCTCGTGCGGACGACGGCGCTTGATATGGACCAGCGCATCTTCGCAAATTTTATGCTTGCGGCGTTTGTCACGCTCGGCCTGCTGCTGTTTCTCGGCGCCTATGCCCATCTGTACGGGCGCGCAAGGCATTTCCCGGCGGAAGACGCGCCCATCGCGGAGTTTGTGATTTTCTCCCCAAACAACGGGTTCATGGGTTTTCCGATCGCGTTCACGTTTTTCGGGGATATCGGGCTGCTCTACATGGTCGCCTGCAACATCGCGCTGAACACGACTTTTTTCACATACGGCATCGCGCTCATGAAGCGTGGGCGCAGGCTGCCGGGCGAATCGCCGCTGAAAAAGATCGCCGTCTTTTTCAGTATGCTCATCAACCCGAAAGTCAGCGCCGCGATCGTCGGCATCGTGCTCTGCAGCAACCATGTCAAACTGCCGGGGATCGCGCTCGACTATTTGGACAGCGTGGGCGCCGTCGCGACGCCCTTGGCGATGATTTCGATCGGCACCATGCTCGCGGGCGGCTTCGGCCTTGGCTCTTTTCGGAAGCCCATCGTCATCGAGTGCGTGCTGAACAAGCTCGTCATCGTGCCGCTCATCGCTGCGGCCATCGTGCTGTTTTTGCCGCTCGACCCGCTTGTCAAGACCATTTTGATCGTTTCAAACGCTTTGCCGGTGGCGACGACGGCGCCGATCCTTGCGGAACAGTACGGCCGCTACAAAGATTTTGCGGGCGAGGCGCTCGTCATCACGACGATTTTTTCGATGGCGACGGTGCCGTTTGCGGTCTGGCTGCTGCATCATGCCGGTCTGTAGGCCCATAATTTATGCCAATGCGCAATATAGGGGCAATATAATGGAAAAGGGAAATAACGTGAAAAAAGCGCTGTATATGCTGTTGGCCGTCCTCTTTTTGCTTTCGATCGGGGACGGGATCGCAAATGCGCTGCTCGGGAGCGCATGGCCCGCAATCAGCGCGGATATCGGGGCGCCGATTTCATACCAAAGCATCATGATCCCGGTGTATTACGCCGGCACGATTTTGGGCTCGCTCACGGCCGAAAAACTGATGGGGGTTTTCAGCAATTTTTTTCCGGCTTTGGGGCGCGCCATTCTGCTGCTTGCGGCGGTGCTGCTGTTTTCCTTCTCGGGCAGCTTTGCCTCCATGATCGCGCTGATCGTCTTGATCGGATATGGCATCGCGTTGGGGCAGGTGCTGCTTGACGGGTATATGGCAAGGCATTACAACGCGGCGGCCATGAGCTGGCTGCAGGCGAGCTTTGGGCTCGGCGGGATGATCGCGCCGCTGTTCTTGGCCTATACGATCGGCGTGTACGGTTCGTGGCGCATGGGCTATCAGGTCGCGGCGGGCGCGGCGGCGCTGATCGCCATTGTCACGCTGGTTTCCATGCCCCTGTGGCGGGTACACGCGCCAATCCTGCCCGCGCGTTTTGCGGCAGGCCGCAAGGCGCGGGAAAACAGCCCCGCAGCACTTGATGGCGGGCGTCAGCGCGTAACGGCAAAACCGATCGCCGAGCTGTTCCGTTTGCCGGGCACGCGCTTGATTTTGGTGAATATGGTATTTTTCACTTCGCTGGAAGTTTCGATATTCTTTTGGTGCACGAGTTTCCTCGTGGAGGCCAAGGCGTTTACCGCTGCCGCCGCCGCGTCATACATGATGTATTTCTATGGGGCGCAGGTCGTGGGCCGCATTTTGTCGGGCGCAATCGCCATGAGGCTGCAAGATTCAAAGATTATTCGCGCCAGCCAGATGCTTTTGCTCGCCTGCCTGCTGTGCTTCCTGTTCACGCCGGCCTCGGCATTGCCGCTTATGCTCGTTTTGATCGGCCTCTTTACCGGGCCCATATTCCCAAACCTGATCCACGAGGTGCCGTCCATCGTCGGAAAGGAGTACAGCCAAGGCGTCATCGGCCTGCAAAACGCCGCCGCCAATGTCGGCAACGCGATCATCCCGATGGGCATCGGCCTCGTATGCGGCCGCGTGGGATTTGGGGTTTTCCCTTACTTTTTGCTGGCGCTGCTCGTTTGCTCTATCATTTTCAAATTTGCGTTGGACGCAAGGAGAAAGCGCTACCCCGCAGTGGAATAAGCGCTGGAATCCCGTAACAGTTCAGGCCCTAACCGTCAGCCGTAGAGTGCCACGGTAGACGACCACGGTAGAGCGCCACGGGCTGAAGCGCTGCGCTCCTCGATGCCTTTTTCACGCCGCTTCAGCGGCAATGTGAAAACGGACAGCGGAGGTGTGCGAGGTACGACGGAGCTAAGCCGTAGAGCGCCACGCGGCGGAGCCGCTGTGCTTCTCGCATGACAC
>JAITMX010000050.1 GCA_031290775.1 Eubacteriales Family XIII. Incertae Sedis bacterium | reverse complement strand
TCGTAATCGCCGGCTTTTCCCATATTCTTGTTGGCCGCCGCAAGCGATGCGTCGGATATGGATTCCAGGCCGATCGCGAAAGCCCGGCAGCCGCTCCGCCGCGCGAGGGACAGCAGTTCTTCGTCGCCGGCTGCGGTGATCGAGCATTGGCTCCCCCATCGAATCTTCAGGGGGATCAAGGCGCGGAAAAGGCGTTTCGCGTATTCCGGGTCGCCGCAGATGTTGTCGTCCGAGAAAAAGACGAAGTTCCATTTGAGCTGCCCGCTTTCTTTCAGGGCGCGAACCTCCGCTACGACATCCTCCGGCGGGCGCAGCCGATAGGTGTGGCCGAAAAATTTGATCACGGTGCAAAAGCTGCATTGAAAGGGGCAGCCCCGCGTTGTTTGAATGAAATTTTTCAGCGCGCCTTTCTTGTCCCTTACGACGGAGCGGTCGGCCCAGGGTATGTCCGCGAAGTCGATGAGCCGGCCTGCCTGATAGATTTTTTTCAAGGCGCCGTTTTCAAAATCTTCGAGCATGCGCCCCCACACAAGCTCACCCTCGCCGACGCATACCGCGTCGCAGTGCAGCAGCGCTTCCTGCGGGCGGATCGAGGGATGAAATCCCCCCATGACGACGGGCTTCCCGCGTTCGCGGAATTTTTGCGCGATCCTGTAGGCGCGCGGGGATTGCGTGGTCATCGCCGTGATACCGATCAGGTCTGCGGAGGTATCGTAGTCCACCTTTTCCCCGATGGTTTCATCGACGACCTTCACCGTATGCCGTTCGGGGGTGAGCGCGGCCAACATCTGAAGCCCGCTCGTGGAGAACATGAGCGGATAGGGGATATTGAAACCATCCTCCGACTTGTGAAATTTGCTCTCGATGTCCGGCGCGATCAGGTAGATGTTCATGGCTGCATTTGCGCCCATCCGGCGCCTTCGCCTTCGCCGGCGCACGGGATGTCCGAATTATCGCACATGGCCTCCCGCGTGAATTTTGCGAATTTGCCGGCGTAGGTCTTGTATCCCATGTTCACGGGGAAGGACAGCCACGGGCTGTGCCGGAAAGGGGCCAGCCGTTTCGCGATGCCGGCCATCCGGTAGGTTTCCCGCCAAGCCGATTCGATACCCCGTTCGAGTTCTTCTTTCGACATCTTTGCCGGCGTGAAGACGCAGTGCTCCACATCGTACATGGCCCAGCCGCGCTCGACGATCCGCCCTTGGCGCTCAAGCTGCGCGTAGAGCTCGGTGCCGGGGAACGGGGTCAGGATCGAATACCGGGGCAGGTCGATTTTGATGCGCTCCGCCATCTCGACCGTCCGCGCAAAAACAGAGGGGTCCTCATCGTCCCCGCCGAACGCGAAACAGCCCTGCACGAGGATGCCGTTTGCGTGAAGACGTTTCATCAATTCCCCGTACGCGCCGACGCGGTTCACGCCCTTGTTCACAAATTGCTGCGATGCCTGCGTAATGGATTCAAAGCCGATCAGCAGGCCTTTGCAGCCGCTCCGCCGAAAAACGGAGATCAGTTCATCGTCGATGCCGACGCTGCTCGTCGCAAGGCCGAGCCACATCTTCTTCAAAGGGATCAGCGCCGTAAACAATTCCACCGCATAGCCCCTGTCCGCAATCAGGTTGACGTCGGGAAAGAGAATCAGCTTTGCGTGCATCTGCTCGATCTCCGCGCAAACCTCCCGAATCGGGCGCTTGTAGATCGCCTTCCCAAAGGCGGCCGGGTAGGCGCAGAAATTGCAGGGAAGGGAACAGCCGCGTACCGCTTCGAGTGAATTGACCGTAATGTAGCGTTTCTTGTTGAGCAGCTCGCGCCGCGGGGCCGGCCGGCCGGCGATTGTATAGCCGCCGCCTTGCGTGTATCTCGCTTGCAGGCGCCCGGACAGAAAATCCCGAAGCATCTGCGGGAAGGTGAACTCCGCGAACCCGCAAACGACGGCGTCCGCGTGCCGCTGCGCCTCGCCGGGGAGCAGGGTGGGATGAACGCCGCCAAGGACGACGGGAATCCCGCGGCTGCGGAAGTAGTCCGCGTAGGCATAGCAGCGTTCGGCCGTTCCCGTGATACAGGTCATGCAGATCAGGTCGGCGTTCAGATCCAAAGGGATACGGCCGGCGGTTTCGTCATAGAGCGAGACATCCGCGCAAAGCTCTGCGGGAATGAGCGCCGCGAGGGTCGTCAGCGTCAGCGGCGCGTAATGGAGCGTGTGCCCGAAACTGCCGTTGTACCGATGCATGGCGCCGGCCGGGGCCAGCAGCGCGATTTTCATCGTCATAGAACCGGGGCGCCCTCCTGTCAGCCCCACACCCTCCACGGCGCATCCCCCCCTGCCCAAATCGCCTCAAGCTGCCCTTTGTCGCGTTGCGTATCCATACACTGCCAAAACCCAAAATGCTTGTGGACGCCGAGCATCCCCTCGGCGCTGAGCGTTTCGAGCGGCGCACGTTCAAAGATTGTATCGTCTCCGTCAATATAATCAAAAACCCCCGGCTCAATCACCATGAAGCCCGCATTGATCCATCCACCGTCCTCTATCCCTTTCTCTGCAAAGCCGACAACTGTTTCGTTTTCATCGTCTATGTCAAGCGCGCCAAAACGCCCGCCCGGGCGAATAGATGAAAGCGTGACCGCTTTCCCTGAAGCGGCATGCCGCGCAAGCAAAGCATGCAAATCGATGTTGCTCACCCCGTCGCCATAGGTCATCATAAAGGCCTCGTTTCCGATATATTTTTGGATCCGCTTGATCCTGCCCCCGGTCTGCGTGTTGAGGCCGGTATCCACAACAGTGACCTTCCAGGGCTCCGCCACATTGCTGTGGATCGTCATGTGGTTGTCCGCCGAGAAATCAAATGTGATATCCGAGCGATGCAGATAGTAGTCCGCAAAATATTCCTTGATCATATACCCTTTGTAGCCGCAGCAAATGACAAACTCATTAAACCCAAAATGGGAATAGTATTTCATGATATGCCAAAGGATCGGCGCACCCCCGATCTCAATCATCGGCTTCGGCCGGAGGTGGCTCTCTTCGCTGATACGGCTGCCCAGGCCACCTGCAAGGATCACTGCTTTCATCGGGTTGATTTCGCTCCTTTCTCTATGCGGCCGCGCAAATTTCGCCATGAATCATTCTTAGAAACATAATTATTCACACTTCGACTCGCTTGCTCTCTGCGCGATGATGACGATATTGGGCGAAAAAAACCGATTGGGTATATTGCCGAGCTTTAAGCCGCTGCTGATTTTGCGCAATGCCTTATACAGCATATCCAGTTTTTTGCGCTCCCTTAGATAATCATAATTGGAATCCAAATCAAGCAAGGATGTTTTGTAATAATTGCAGTAGTGGCAAATAAAGCCATTGCCCGAAAAATGGCGCTTGAACGCTTTTGGCGACATGATTCGCATATTATGGATTTCAAGAAGCTCCGGTTTCACGATCTTCACCATCAGCTTGTTGAAATACCTGAGATTTGGTATTGCAATCACTACAAACCCGTTTTCCGAAACGAATTTTTTGTGCAGATCGACAATGGGCGCAATCGGGTCAAAATGCTCGACGAGCCCGGTCGAAAAAACAACATCGAAGCTTTCCTCAGGCTCCCATTCAAAAATATCGCAGTCAATCAGGCGATACGGTATTTTTTGGCCTGCAAGGTACGCGGAGGTCAATTCGATGCCCGCATAGTCGACCCCTGTCACCTCGTATCCCATTGCGTTGTGAAAATAAGCCATATTGCTGCCGGGCGCACAGCCCAGCTCGACAAAAGTTTTCTGCCCCTCACCCTGCGGCAAATATTTTCTGACAATTTGATCCAAGCCGAATGCGTCTGATGTTTCGCTCCCCCAGCCATCTGCGCCCCAAACGTCCTCCCACGTATTTTCTGTCGTAAATTTTTTCACTGCGTTTTTTACCGACCTGCGGCCTCTATGCGGCCGCGCAAATTTCGCCATGAAACATTATTGAAACACATATTATTCACACTTCCTCCCAGTTTGAACTTTATCACATTCTTTCAATCGCAGCCATAAAATATTCGCCTATCTGCCGTGCCGTGATTTCCCTTGCCGGCCCGCTTGCATCTCGCCAAGCCTTCGCCCACTCGACCGTTTTCGAAACAGCTTTTTCGGCCGTCCAAGACGGTTTCCATCCCAAAACATCGTTTGCTTTCGTCGCATCTATCCTCAGCAGGCCCGCTTCATGCGGCCCGCCATCCGGCTGCACAATGTATGAAGCGCCCTCGCCCCAATCCATGCAAAAACGTTCAACCAGCATTTTGGTCGTGACGCAATCATCCAGGCCGGGCCCGAAATTGAAACTGCCTTCAATACCCTTGTCATCGTACTGTTTTTCGGCAAGCAGCAAATACCCCGACAGGCACTCCAGCACATGCTGGTATGGCCTTACGGACAGAGGGTTGCGAATGGCGATATCCATCCCCGCCAACACGGCCCGTATGCAATCGGGAATGATACGGTCTTTTGCGAAATCACCGCCGCCGATCACATTTCCCGACCGCGCAGTTGAAACAGCCGCCGAAGCCTTGGCGCCAAAAAAGGATTGCCTGTAGCAGGATGTCACGAGCTCGCTGCATGATTTGCTGTTCGAATATGGATCACGCCCGCAAAGTTTTTCGTTTTCGGCATACCCGATATCCCGCTCCACGTTTTCATATACCTTGTCCGTCGTCACGTTGACAACGGAACGGACCGTATCCGGCTTGCGGCACGCCTCAAGCAGATTGACGCTGCCCATCACATTCGTTTCATATGTCCCAACGGGATCGAGATACCCCGTGCGCACAATCGGCTGCGCCGCCATATGGATCACGATATCCGGCCGGGCATCGGAAACCGCGCGCGCAAGCGGCCCAAAATCCCGGATATCCCCGATATGGGATTCCATTTCCCTTTCAAGGCCGAGCAGCGAAAAGAGCGCCGGGCCCGTGTCCGGCTCCAGCGCATACCCTACCGGTTTCGCGCCAAGCAAAAGCAAGCAATACGACAGCCATGCCCCTTTGAACCCCGTATGGCCCGTAATAAGAACCTTTTTCCCCTTGTAAAAATCAAATGCCATAACCGGATAGATAATACCATATTCGCGGCCGATCATACAAACAGACACGAAATAGTGGTAACTGTTCAGACTTGCCTCGTCATTGCGAGCGAAGCGAAGCAATCCAGTGGATAATGGATTGCCGCGGTCGCTACGCTCCCTCGCAATGACGGGCAATTGGCTTGCAATAGCACG
>JAITMX010000006.1 GCA_031290775.1 Eubacteriales Family XIII. Incertae Sedis bacterium | reverse complement strand
GTCGCGAAAAAAATCAGCGAGGAATCGTATCTGCGTTATACGGCAAACGAGACGACTTCGGCGGACTGCATCGATGTTTTCTGGCAAGGCTCCAACGTCAGCCATTTGGACACGGAAGACAGCTTCCACAAGCAGGATATTTTCCTCATCCCATGCGACCCGGACATCCAGAAGACTGTGCCGCCGCAGCTTCGGCGGTTTGCGGAAGACCCGGAAAACAACCCGCTCTCGACGCCGACCGGAAAGCTGGAGTTCACGTCGACCGGGCTGGCGGAGCATTTTCCCGACGACCCCGAACGGCCGCCGTATCCGGTCTGGATTGAGCGCGGCCCTTCGCACGACGAGTCGCTTTCCTCGCCGCGCGCGAAAGACTACCCGCTGATTTGCATGTCCAACCATGGGCGTTGGCGCTTCCATGCCAACCTCGACGACATCACGTGGCAGCGCGAGATTGGGACGATGAAGGTGCGCGGAAAGGACGGCTACCAGTATGAGCCGGCGTGGCTGCACCCGCGGACCGCGGCAAAATACGGGATCGCGCACGGCGACATTCTCAAAGTTTACAACGAGCGCGGCACGGTGCTCTGCGGCGCCTACGTGTCCGAGCGCGTCATCCCCGGTACGGTCTCCATTGACCACGGCGCCCGGTTTGACCCCATCGATGCGGAAACGCTCGACCGCGGCGGCGCGATCAACCTCATCTCTCCGCACGCGAATATGTCACAGCACGCGACCGGCATGGCGGTCTCCGGCTACCTTGTCGCCGTGGCAAAGGTAGAGGACGGGGAGATGGCGGCGTGGCAAGCGGCCTATCCCGAAGCTTTCGCGCGCAAGATCGATGAAGGGTGCGGGGTGTGTTTGGGAGGATGGCTCATCGGGGAACAAACCATGGAGGAAGCGAAATGACAAAAGCTTTTGTGATCGACGTTGCGCTTTGCAGCGGATGCTATAGCTGCCAGATCGCATGCAAGGACGAGCATTGCGGCAACGACTGGCGCCCCTACTCGGCGCCTCAGCCGGATACCGGCCAGTTTTGGATCAAGGTGAACGAAAAGCCCTGCGGCACAATCCCGAAGGTGCGCGTCGTCTATACGCCGGTTTTGTGCAACCATTGCGCAAGCCCCGCCTGCATCGCCGCTTGCAAAAACGGCGCGATTTTCAAGCGGGACGACGGGCTCGTGCTCATCGATCCGGGCAAATGCAAGGGCTGCGCGGACTGTGCCAAAGCCTGCCCCTATGGCGCGATTTATGAAAACGAAGCGCTTGGGATTGCCCAAAAATGTTCGGGCTGCGCGCATCTTTTAGATAACGGCTACGCGGAGCCGCGCTGCGTGGAAGCGTGCCCGACAGGCGCGCTGGCGTTTGGCGAGGAAGACGGGCTCGCGGGGGATATCAAAGGCGCTGCGGTCCTGAAACCCGAAACCGGCAGCTACCCCAAGGTATACTACCGAAACGTCCCCGGCCAGTTTATCGCGGGGACGGCCTATGACCCGGAACTCAAAGAAGTCATTGAGCACGCGGAAGTCGTCGCGGTGACGGGCGGCAAAATACTCCGTACATGGACGGACGACTTTGGCGACTTCTGGCTGAACGACCTCGCGGTCGGCAGCTATGACGTCACGATTGCCGCAGCCGGCTATGAGCCCAAAAATTTCAGCGGCCTTCGCACGGATGAATGCGTCAACCTGGGGGATATCCCACTGGCGCCAAAAGTCGGCTGAGGCTTGCGGGATGAAGATACAAACGCTGATCGAGTTCAACGTTTTG
The DNA here is from genome assembly GCA_031290775.1 of Eubacteriales Family XIII. Incertae Sedis bacterium. Taxonomy (GTDB): domain Bacteria; phylum Bacillota; class Clostridia; order Peptostreptococcales; family Anaerovoracaceae; genus WRMW01. The sequence continues at coordinate 5,086 of JAITMX010000006.1, read as the reverse complement.
GCGCAGGAATTGAATTTTATCCGGACTGCCAAAATCCTGAATATGCCGCAGCCGAAACTGAGCAAGCACATCGTTGGGCTTGAAGAGGAGCTTGGGGCAAGGCTTTTTTTCCGCGACAAGAAAACGGTGGTCCTCACGGACGCGGGGCGTTTGTTTTTGCACGAGAGCGAAAAAATGGTGGAGCAGTCCGAGTACGCGCTTGCGAAGCTCCGGCATATGATGGAAAACCGCAGCCAGGAAGTGCGCATCGGATTTTTGCATTTGGCTGTGCGCGATATTTTGTCCGAGGCCGCCGGCGTATTCGGAAAGCGGCATCCCGATGTCAAGCTCTCGCTCATCCCCCGGGATTATGGGGAGTTGATCGAGTTGCTCCGGGAGGGGCATATCGATATGGCGCTGACGCTTGGCTATGATTATGAGAACAGCGACGAGTACACCGCCTGCAAAATCGCGGAGGATGAGCTCAACGCCGTCGTGCGCCCGGACCATCCCTTTGCGCAAAGCGGCGGGATTGCGCTGGAGCGGTTTCTGTCTGAAAATATCCTGATGCCGGATCAGAAAGCCCTGTATGGCCTTGCGGCCTTCCAGCGGCAGATCTTCCATGAAAACGAGGTGCGCCCGAAGATTTCCGGCACGTATGACCACGTCCGGGCCGCGTTGATCATGGTGGAAGCGGAGCTTGGCATTGCGCTTCTTCCGAAACATTTGGCGGTGGACGCGCCGGATGGGCTGCGGTTTGTCTGTTTTGCGGATGCGGTGTTTCCGATTGACATCGTGGCGGCGTATGAGAAAAGCAATGCCAACCCCAATCTTTTGGCCATTTTGGAGCTGCTTCGCGAAAAGGCGGATTGTGAAGGTTGCACAATGGCGTAGGCGGCGCTTGCATGGCTCTGATACTTTTTTGGAATGAAAGATTTTCAGGTATTCCGCAGATTTGCCCTTGCATTCCATAGCCCGGCCATTCCGTATTTGAATCACAGAATTAACTCTCAAAAACATTAAAAAATCAACGATTGGGGACGTTTCACAAAATATAATTATTTGTTTGTTTTTTCTTGCAAATCGAAATTCAAAACGAATATACTCATTTCCGTTATCAGTCAAAAGAGAGACGCGAGAGGAAGGTGAGTCATTTTGGGAAAAATCGTCAGGAAAACAAATTCCAGCACGGGCGGCCCGGTCTTTGTCGATGTGGACGTCGAAGCCAATGGCGGAAAAGGGAAGATCGTCCGTATGTACCCGATGGATCTGGTCGACGAGGATCCGGTGTCATGGGAAATCGAGGCGCGGGGCAAGACATACTCGGCGCCGCGCAAGACCACATACAATTGTTTCACGGCGGGCTTCAAGGCGATGCTGAGTTCAAAGCGGCGCGTGCTCTACCCGCTGAAGCGCATCGGCTTCGACGTAAACGGCGAGCGCAATATTGAGAAGCGCGGCACGTGGGAGGGCGGGGATCCGCTCTATCCGGGCTACGAGCGCATCAGCTGGGAGGAAGCGACGGATATCGTCGCAAACGAGATTTGCCGCATCAAGCGCGAGTACGGGCCGGCGGCCATCGTCGCGGAGTCGAGCTCCCACCATATGTGGGGCAATGTAGGCTATCGCCACAGCCCGCTGTTCCGCTTTATGAACTGCGTAGGCATCACCTACGGCGACCACAATCCGGACAGCTGGGAAGGGTGGCATTGGGGCGCCGTCCATTCATGGGGCTTTACGGGCGGCCTCGGCAATCCCGAGCAATGGGATCTTTTTGAGGATCATATGAAGCATACGGAGCTGATCGTGTTCTGGTCGTCCGACCCGGAGACGAACGGCGGCATCTATTCGGCGTACGAGAGCCATATCCGCCGCCGCTGGCTGAAGGAGATGGGCATCCAAATGATTTTCATCGACCCGTATTTCAACCATACGGCTGAGATTTTTGCGGACAAGTGGTTTTCGCCAAAGATCGGCACGGACACGGCGCTCGGCGCGGCGCTCTGCTACGTTTGGATTACGGAAGATACCTATGACCATGAGTTTGTGGAAAAATGCGTATTCGGTTTTGAGGAATTCAAAGCCTATATCCTCGGCAAAGGCGAGGATGGCGTCGCGAAAACGGCGGAATGGGCGGAAGCGGAGACCGGCATCCCCGCGCACGACATCCGCGCGCTCGCGCGGGAGTGGGCAAAGAAAAAGACGACGTTTGCGCTGGGCGGCCTCGGCGGCTGGGGCGGCGCGTGCCGCGGGCCGACCGGCATGGAGTGGTCGCGCATGATGATCGCGGTGGCGGCCATGCAGGGGCTTGGCGAGCCGGGCAGCGGCATCTGGTCCACGCAGCAGGGCATGCCTACGGACTATGGTTTTTACTTCCCCGGATATGCCGAAGGCGGCATCTCGGGCGACTGCGACAACTCCGCCGCGGGCGCCGAGCTCGTATACAGGATGTTTGGGGGCACGGGCTCCCGCCCTGTCCCGTCCAATGTCAACGTGCCCAGCTCGCAGTTCATCCCGCGCTTCGGCATCCCGGAATGTTTCATCGACGGCAAGCTGAAGTGGACGGGCAAGGGCTTTATCGGCGCGTCGATCGAGCAGCAGTTTTTCCGGTATCAATACCCCGCGAGGGGCTATCCCCGCATCCAGATGTTTTACAAGTACGGCGGGCCGATGATCGGCACGATGGGCGCGACAAATCGCTACGTCAAGATGTACCGCTCGAAGCTCATGCCGATGGCCGTGTTCAACGCAATCTGGTTTGAGGGCGAGACGCGGTTCGGAGACATCATCCTGCCCGCATGCACAAACTTTGAGCGCTGGGACATCTCCGAGTTTGGCAATTGCGGCGGATATATCCCCGGCTCTTTCTCGCAGACAAACAACCGTGTGATTACGATGCAGCAGAAGTGCGTGGAGCCGGAAGGCGAGTCCAAGTCCGACTATGAGATTTTCCGGCTTCTTTGCCGCAAGCTCGGCGTCGAGGGGCCGTATTCCGAGGGCAAGGACGACATCGACTGGGTCAAGCAGTATTTCCATGCGACGGATCTGCCCAAGATCATCACGTGGGAGAGATTTTTGGAAAAGGGGTATGTCATTGTCCCGCCAAACCCGGACAGGCCGAAGACGCCCGCGTTCCGGTGGTTTCGCGAGGGGCGCGAGCAGGATTCCCCGCAGCCGTCGCAGTTTCGGCCGGGCGACACCGTGGGGCGCAAGGGCCTTCAGACGCAGTCCGGCAAGATCGAATTGCTGTCCCAGAGCCTGTTGCGTTTCGACGCGGCGCTCGTCGAGGAAGGCCTTGAGCCGGACGAGACGCGCCCCCCGCTCACGCAGTACATCAAGCCGTGGACGGGTTGGCATTATGAGGATACGGAGAAATACCCCTTGGCCGTGCTCACGCCGCATCCGCGCTTCAGCTTCCATACGATGGGCGACGGCAAGGACGCTTTCATGAACGACATCAAGGATCATCGTGTCCGCGTCGGCGGGTTTGATTATTGGATCATCCGCATCAATACGGATGACGCCGAGGCGCGGGGCATCCGGGACGGCGATCTTGTCAAGGCATACAACGACCGCGGCGAGGTCATCCTCGCGGCGCAGATCACGGAGCGCGTGCCCGCCGGCACCTGCCATTCCTACGAGTCCTCCGCGGAATACTTTCCCATCGGGGAGCCCGGCAATTCCCCGGACCGCGGCGGGTGCGTGAACATCCTCAGCTCCGGCAAGTGGATCGGGAAGCACACCTCGGGCATGGCGACGGAGCACTTTTGCGTAGAGGTCGAAAAGTGGGATGGAGGGAATGAATCATGACAGCGAAAAAATACTTGGTGATTGACCTGGCCTATTGCCACGACTGCAACAACTGCTTCATCGCGTGCAAGGACGAGCATTGTTTGAACGGGGACCGCTGGCTGCCCTACACGGACGAACAGCCGCGGCACGGGCACCGCTGGATGAACATCGAAAAGAAAGAGCGCGGCCAATACCCGCGGATCAGCGTCACATCCCTGCCCAAGCCCTGCCAGCATTGCGCGGACCCGAAGTGCAAGGAGGCCGCTTCCGGCGCGGTGACGGTGCGCGGTGACGGCATTGTGCTGCTCGATTCGGAAAAAGCGAAGGGCAGGCGGGACTTGGTGGACAGCTGCCCCTTTGGGGCAATCTGGTACAACGAGGAAAAAGGCGTCGCGCAGAAATGCACATTTTGCGCCCATATCCTTGATGGCAAAGCTGACTGGGGCGTTTCGGTTGCGCTGCTGCCGCGTTGCGCGCACAGCTGCCCGACGAGCTCTATTGCGTACTATGAGATGGACGCGGAGGCGTTTGGGCAATTGAAAGCGGCTGAGGGCCTTGAGCGCTATCGCCCGGAGGAGAGCCCGGACGGGCAGGTCTGGTACAAGAATCTGGCCAAATGGACGCGCCATTTCATCGCGGGCGGCCTGCTCAAAGGCGGCGAATGTGCCGAGGGCGTGACGGTGGCGCTCACGGGCGCGGGCTTGCCCGCGCAAGAGACGAATTTCTTCGGCGATTTTTGCTTTGACGGCCTCGCGCCGGGGACCTACACTGTCGTGGCGGACGGCAAGGACGTGACGACTGTCGAGCTCGAAAAGTCGGTGAATCTCGGCAGCATCGCCATCTGATTTTGTTCCGTTAGTCGGGGCGGGAAAACCCGCCCCGTCAGTCATTATTTATATTTTTTTGTACCCTTAGTAAGGAGGTGGTTCAACTTGCAAAACGGAGATAGCTTCGTCCCCATCATCATTGCGGTTGCGTACTTCGCGGTGCTTTGCATCGTGGTCGGCGTGATCTCAAAGCGCAAGGTCAAGAGCGCGCACGACTTCACAAAGTCAAGCCAGGGCCTGGGCTGGATTATGATTGCGTTTGCCTTCACCCTGATCCCGCTCGGCGCGGGGCATACGCTCTCCCTGTGGGAAAGCGCGCCCGGCCTCGGCGCATCGGTCATGTGGTGGGGTCTCGTCACCGGCGGCATCTTCCTGCCGATCATGATGCTGTGGCTCGGCCCGATCGTGCGCCAGTCCGGCGCAAACAACATCCCTGAGATCCTCGAGGGCGTCATTGACAAGACCTTTGGCCGGCTCAACGCCGGCGT
>JAITMX010000002.1 GCA_031290775.1 Eubacteriales Family XIII. Incertae Sedis bacterium | reverse complement strand
TTGCAAAGTGAAACAGCTTGAAAACCATAGGCTTTTTGTCCATAAGGGGGAGTATACCAAACGCGCCCGCTTCTATCAATTGAAAATTGAACAGGAAAATTGAACAGGGGTGAAAATTGAGGTGAATTGAACAGGGGTGCGAACGAGCAGGGCTGTTTTGTGGTAAAATACCCCTTATGGATTTCCTGAACGCGACAATCGGAACCTGGCTCGGATATTTGATGTATGCTTGCTATGCGCTCCTCGGCGGATACGGGGCGGCAGTGCTGCTCTTCACGCTGCTGACGAAGGCCATACTCTTCCCGTTGTCATTGGCCGCGCAAAAAAACTCGATCAAGATGGTGCGGATGGCGCCTGCGCTCGCGGAGATCAAGGGGCGCAATGCGGGGAACGGCGAGCTGCTCATCGAGGAACAGCGCGAACTGTACAAAAAAGAAAAATACAGCACGGTCGCCGGTGTGTTGCCGTTGCTGGTCCAGATCCCGATCATCCTTGGGCTGATCAATGTCATATACCATCCGTTGCAGCATTTGCTGCGCATGGGGGCCGGGGACATCGGCCTCTTGGTGGAGCGGGCGGCATCCGTGCTCGGCACGACTGCCGAGACGCTTTCTTACAGTGCGCAGCTGCGCGTGCTTGAGGCAGTCCAGGCAGACCCCTCGGTTTTTGCCGACTTGGGGATTTCGGCGCAGATCGAGCAAATCCTGCAGATGGATGTGACGTTTCTGGGCCTCGACCTTGCACAGATCCCGTATCTCGGCACACCGGAATTTGCCATCCCCGTGCTTTCGGGCGCCAGCGCGCTTGCGCTCAGCCTCGTGCAAAACAAATACAACGTGCTGCAGGCCGAGGCGGGGTTTTTCAGCAAGTGGGGCATGGCGATCTTTCTCGTTTGTTTTTCCGCCTATTTTGCGTATGTGCTCCCGTGCGGCCTCGGGCTTTATTGGACGGCGGGCAATTTCCTGTCGATTCCGGTACAGCTTCTCTGCAATGTCGTTTACAACCCGAAAAAATACATCGATTATGAAAACCGCCGGGAACGGCCAAAACTGCCTTCTGCGGAAAAAGCCAAAATCAAGGCGCGCGCAAAAATGCTAGCAATCCGCGAAAAAGAGGATACGGCACGGTTTTTCTCAAAAGCCAATGCGCCGCGCGAGCTCGTTGTCTATGCGGAGGGGAGGGGGTTTTACAAATATTTCAAAGGCTTCCTCGAATATATCCTTGCGCACTCCGGCATCACCATCCACTATGTGACAAGCGATTTTGCGGACGGGCTGCTCGATGCGCGCGACCCGCGTGTCGCCGGCGCCGGCGGCCGGTTGAAAACCTATTATGTCGGCGAGAAAGCGCTGATCCCATTTTTCATGAAGCTCGACGCGGACATCATGCTGATGACGACGCCGGATCTGGAGCGGTATCACCTGAAACGGTCGCTCGTCCGCAAAGACATCGAGTATATCTACACAGACCACGGCATATCGAGCTTTCATCTGATGCTGCGCGAAGGCGCGCTCGATCATTTCGACACGATTTTTTGCATCGGCCCCAATCATATCGATGAGGTAAGGCAGACGGAGTGGGCGTATGGGCTGCCGCAGAAAACATTGGTCAAAACGGGTTTTGGCCTGCTCGACGAACTCCTTGAAAATGTCACGGCAATGGACATCGGCGAGGGCGATACAGGGCAGATACTTGTGGCGCCTTCGTGGCAGCGTGACAATTTGCTCGTTTGCGGCGACTGTCTCGATCGGCTGATGGACAGCCTTCTCGGGCATGGCTGGCGCGTCGTCGTGCGCCCGCATCCGGAGTTTGTGAAACGCTTCCCGGCCCGGCTCGAAGCGATCAGGGAACGGTATGAAGGCAGGGCGGAGGACGGTTTTGTGCTGGAAACGGATTTTTCGTCCAACCAAACCGTCTATACGTCCGATGTGGTCATCACCGACTGGTCATCGATCGCAATGGAGTTTTCCTATGCGACGAAAAAACCGTCGCTTTTTGTCAATACGCCCATGAAAGTCATGAACCCCGCTTACGGGCGCATCCCGTCCGTGCCGCTCGACATCGCGCTGCGCGACGAGCTCGGCGTCTCCGTCGATATTGAACGGATAGACGGGATCGCGGATATCGCGGCCGACCTGATCGCGCAAAAGGGCCTTTGGCGCGAACGGATAGAAACCGCGCTCAAGCATTATGTCTACAACATCGGCGACGGCTCGCGCATCGGGGGGGATTATATCATCAGCCGGGTCGCCTATGCCGGGTCGCTGCGCGATTTTTCAAAGGAGGCCCGCTGATGAAGCGCCGCAGGCTTGCGCTGGCATACTGGGTGGCCGCGCTGGCGCTGTTTGCCCCGTCGGCCGCGTACGCGTATATCGACCCGGCCACGACCACCTATCTCATCCAGATCATTACGGCCGTCGTGATTACGCTCGGTGTGGCATTCAGTGTTTTTCTGTACAAGTTTCAAATGTTCTTCGCAAATTTCCGCGTGAAAGTTTACGCGCTTTCCGCCATGCTGTTTTCCGAAAAAGGCCGAAACGCCGCCCGGATGAAAAAGGCGGGAAAACAAAACAGGCTTCCTGTCTATGCCTATCCCGGCGGAGTATTGCCCGGTGCGCCGTACCCCCCCCACGCGCCGGCAGATGCAACGCCCGGGCAAATCGCGGCGGCCGCCGCAAACGGGGAAGCCGGTGCGCCCGGGCGCCATTTGAAAAAGCGGCTGCATGCCGCGCTGCCGGCTGCCGCCGCAATCCCCTTGACGTTTGTCGTCTTTGGCGTCTTTGACCTGTATATCGGCAACCAAGCGGAAATCATGTGGACACTCAAGGATATCACCGGCCCCGTCCTGGCCGTCGCGCTTGCGGCATTTGCCATCCTTGCCGCTGCCGCTTGCGCGCTGCGCGGCCGTTTGTTTGACGTCTTTGTTTCCATCCTGCTTTCCGTGCTCATCTGCGGATATCTGCAAGGGGGATTTTTGAACGGCAAGCTCGGCACGCTGACGGGCGACGCGCTCGCGTGGGATGAAATGGCAGCTCAGATCGCGGGGAACGCGGCTCTCTGGATTGCGATTTTCGCCGCTTTTTTTGCGCTTGGGCGCTTTGCCGCAAAAGCATGGCGCACTATTGCGGTTTTTGCGCCGGCGCTGATCATCGTGATACAGCTTGTCTCACTGGCCTCTGTGCTCCCGCCGGCCGTTGCCGCGTCCCGCGCGACGCAGCAGGAAAGCGCCGGCATCCACAGCGAAACAGGCATCACGGAGAAAGGCATGCTTGAAGTCTCGGAAACGAACAATATCTTTGTGTTCATCCTGGACCGCCTAGATTTGGAATATATCGATGAGCTGGCCAGGGACGACCCGGCGGCGCTTGGCGGCATGGCGGACTTTACGCTGTACCGCAACAATCTGACGCATTACTCCCGCACATACCCGTCCATCACCGAGATGCTGACAGGCGAAACTACGATGTTTGATGTGCCCGCAGGCCAATATTTTTCGGATGCCTACCAAAAGGGGGCTTTCCTTCCGGATCTCCGCGGCCGGGGGTTTACGACCAAATTATATATGGAAGCGGCCTATACCTATGGCGATATCGGGAATATTGAGGGTCTGGCGGACAACATCGGCACCGTATCCTATCGCGTGGATGTGGCAAGGGGCATCAAGAAGCTGCTCAAGCTTTCCGCGTACCGCTACGCGCCGCTCGCGCTCAAAGAGCGCTTTTGGATGTCGACCGGCGAGTTTTCAGATTTTGCCGGGGCGGAGCTTTCCGGCGACGCGTTGTGGCGGACGGATGACGCGCGTTTTTACGGCAGGCTGGCAAGCGAAAAGCTGAACATTGCCACGGATCGCGGCAACTTCGCGTTTTACCATCTAAACGGGGCGCACCCGTTCTATTCGATCGATGAAAACGCTTTGCCCGTTGAGCCGAACGAGACGGGGATGCTGCCGCAGCTCAAAGGGGATATCCGTATCATCGAGGAATTTGCCGCACAGCTCAAAGAGCTCGGCGTTTATGAGGAAAGCACGATCATCATCACGGGCGACCACGGGTACAACAAGGATCTTTCGCATACGGACTTCATGCCGCTTGACGACGCGGTCGTCACCGCGCTGTTTGTCAAGCCGGCAGGCATGGCGCCCGGCAGCGGGGGGGGGGTCAGCAATGCGCCCGTAAACGACGACAACCTGCGCGCGACCGTGATCGCGGCGGCGGGCGGCAGCTTGTCCGCGTACGCGCTGCCCTATGGCGAAGTGCCGGAAGGCTCGCCGTCGCCGCGCACGATCTATCACCGGTGGTATGTCACGCCCAACCGGTGCAATGTGGAAACGTTCCGCGTGGTCGGGGACGCGAACGATTTTGCCAATTGGGAGCAGACCGCCGTTGCGGAAGCGAGATACTGGTAACGGGATCCTGCCGGCCCGCCCGCACGGGTTGCATTTGTGGTAGAATGTCTTATGGATTCTTTGAAGAGCGTATTGGTAACAGGGGCTTCGGGTTATATCGGCCGGCATGTCACCGCAGAGCTGCTGAGGCGCGGATACCGCGTGACCGCAAGCGATATCGTGCCTGACGGGGCCAATCCCGGCGCGGATTTCACAGAAACCGATATTTTTTCCGGCGACCCCGGAATCTACGAGCGCCTCGGCAGCCCCGACGCGCTCATCCATCTGGCATGGGAGGCGGGTTTTGTCCATAACGCACCGGTCCACATGGGCAAGCTATCCGCGCATTATCGTTTTCTCATGGACATGGTGCAAGGCGGCCTGAAAGATGTGGCTGTCATGGGGTCGATGCACGAGGTCGGCTTTTTTGAGGGCGCGGTGACAGCCGATACGCCTTGCCGCCCGCTCTCGCTGTACGGCGCGGCAAAGAACGCGCTTCGGCAGGCAATGTCCATCGAGTCAAAGCTGAAGGGTTTTCGCCTGTATTGGCTCAGGGGGTATTATATTTACGGCGATGACCGCCGCGGCAGCTCGATCTTCGCAAAAATCGCGCAGGCGGCGGACGAGGGGCAAAAAACCTTTCCGTTCACGACCGGGCAAAACAAATACGATTTCATCCACATTGACGATCTGGCTTCCTTGATTGTGTCCGCCGCGACGCAAGATGAAGCGCAGGGCGCGCCGCAGGTCACCGGCGTTATCAATGTGTGTTCAGGCCGGCCGGTTTCGCTTGCGGAGCAGATTGAGTCCTATATCAGGGACAACGGATTTGACATTGCGCTCCGGTACGGCGCGTTTCCAGACCGCGCTTACGACAGCAAAGCGATCTGGGGCGACGATGCGGAGATACGGCGCATCCTCGCAAATGGGCGCTTGTAGCGCCGGGCCATGATTTTTTCGTCCGCGGTTTTTCTCTTTGTTTTTTTGCCGCTCTGCCTGGCAGGCTATTACCTGATCCGGCCGCTGCGGTTCAAAAACCTCTTTCTCATGATTATGAGCCTCTTGTTTTACGGGTTCGGCGAGCCGCGCTTTGTCTACCTCATGATCCTCTCGGTGTTCATAAACTGGTGTTTTGGGCTTGCCGTCGATCGCTTTCGTGCGTCAAAAAGGATAGCGCGCGCCTTTTTGGCCGGGATGGTTTGCTGGAATGCCGGCCTGTTTTTTGTGTACAAATATTTGAACTTCACGATTGCCGCCCTCGACCGTTTTTTCGGGCTCGATGCCGAGCCGACATCTTTTGCGCTGCCGATCGGGATTTCGTTTTTCACCTTCCAGGCGATGAGCTATGTGTTTGACGTCTATCGCGGCAGCGCGGGCGCGCAAAAAAACCCGCTCAATGTCCTGCTGTATATCAGCTTGTTCCCGCAGCTGGTCGCGGGCCCGATCGTGCGGTACGAAACAATCGCGGGGCAGCTCACAGACAGGAAAGCCTCATGGGATGATTTTTCCTGCGGCGTTCGCCGCTTTATCATCGGGCTTGGGAAAAAACTCATTCTTGCAAATGCCGTGGCCGTGGTGGCTGACCGGGCTTTCGGCGCGCAGGCGGCTGACGCGCCGACAGTCTTGACCGCCTGGCTTGGCGTTGTTTGCTATACGCTGCAAATCTACTTTGACTTTTCCGGCTATTCCGACATGGCCATCGGGCTTGGCCGCATGTTTGGATTTCGGTTTGCCGAAAACTTCAATTACCCGTATATCTCAAGGACGGTCACGGAGTTTTGGCGCCGTTGGCACATCTCCCTTTCGGGCTGGTTCCGGGATTATGTCTATATCCCGCTCGGCGGCAGCCGCGTGAGGGCAAAGCTGCGGCTTGTCTTCAATCTTTTTGTTGTATGGATGCTCACAGGCATCTGGCACGGCGCGGGCTTGACATTTGTCTTGTGGGGCTTTCTGTATTTTGTGCTGCTCGCTTTTGAGAAGCTCTGTGACATCCCGGTGCGCATCGAGCGTGTGCGCGGCACGCGGTTTGCGTTCGCAGGGGTGTTTTACCGCATCTTTACGATTCTTTGTTTCATGTGCGCTTGGGTCATTTTCCGTGCGGCGGGCCCGTCTGCGGCGCTGCGCTATTTTGAAGCGATGTTTGGCGTCCTGCCGGGCGGGCTGCCGCTGTACGATGCACAGTCGCTGTTTTACCTGCAGGACAACCTGATCATCCTCGCCATCGCCGCCTTCGCGTGCACGCCCGTGCTGCAGGCAGTCATGGCGCGGGCTGCCGCCTCTGCCTCGCCGCTGCGCGCGGAAAAGGCGCTATGCGCGCTTTCGGATATCTTTCTCGCTGCCGTCTTTCTCGTATGCGTCAGCTATACGGTCAACGGCAGTTATAATCCGTTTATTTATTTCAATTTTTAGGGTGCGCGTGATGGGAAAAAAGAAAAAACATAAGGCGCTTGCGATCTGGTTTCTGGCGGTCATCATTTTCTTCACCGGCTGGAACGCCGATTGGTTTGTGTCGATGATGCGGACGGAATTGCCCGGCATCACCCCGGACAACGCGATATGGAGGACGGGAAACTGGAACGCGATGTTCACCCGGTATTTTCGCTTTCGGGAACCGCTCATCGATTTTTGCGGGATTTCGTATCTTGCGCTCGGCAAAAGATCGGTCGACAATTTCACGTTTGTCAAGGATGATACGGGCTCGATGCAGAGCATAGAAGCAGGATGGGACACCGGGCGCGCGAAGGATGCGATCCTGTCCGTCAACGAGCGGCTCACGGCGCGGGGCATCCCCTTTCTCTATGCGCAGCTGCCGCCGCGCGTCACCCCGGAGGTTTTCCCGCTCTCGGGTGAAGTCTATTTCTTTGGCGCAAGCGACCCAGCGCTCCTTGAGGCGCTCCGGGCGTCCGGTGTTTCTGTTTGCGAGGTGGACGCCGCGGCGCCCGGGGGTGCAGCGCCGGGTTTTCGCACGGACATGCATCTGACGACCGCCGCCGAATTTGAATCCGCCAAGCAGATCGCGGATCAATTGGTCTCGATGGGGGTCGATTGCCGTGATGCCGGGCGCAATTTCGATCTCGCAAACTATACGCGGGAAAAATACGTCTTTTCAGGCAACCTCGTGCGTTCCACAGGACGGTACTATGTCAATGGCTATGATGATTTCGAATTGTTCAAACCCAAGTTCGGGACAAATTTTGTGTTGGCGGATCCGGCAAAGGCGCTTGTCAGGGAGGGGACGTTTTCCGAAACGCTGATGAATGGCATGGAATACGATCTCGATTTGGCGCCAATGCCATACTGGGTGCTTGACTATCTGCAGTATCCCGACGCGACATATACGATCACCAACCGCGACCAGACGGGCGCGTGCCGTGTGCTCATTTTGATGGATTCGTACGCGATGCGCATGGCGTCCTATCTTTCGCTCGGATGCGCGGAAGTGACGGTCATCGACCCCCGGGGCGAGGGTGGCGGCGGGATTTTGCGGCAGGCGCTGGACGAAGGCAGCTTTGACGCCGTCATCCTTGCGGCCGGCGGCCAGGATTTTTATTATTCGATCGACTTCGGGGAATAATCAACCTGTTTCATCCCGAGCTCGCTGAAGCGAAAACGGCCTTCGCTCACGAGGTCGATTTCAAAACGGTCTGCGTCCGCAGGCCCCGGCAGCGCGATGGTCACATCTGCGGTTTCCCCCGGAAGCAGCGGCGCCGCCAGCCCGCCAACCAGCTCTTCCGGCAGCGGCACGCCGTCTTTGTATCCCCGCAGGGCAATCTTTATGGCGCCGCTGACAAGCGGGATCGCCCCCTCCCTGTCCGCCCCTTCGGCTTCGAGGATCGTTTTGCCGGTATTTGCGATCCGCAGGGTCAGCGTGTTTTCGGGCCGGCCGTCTGCGGCCGTGAGCGCTTCCATTTCCGCAGATGCTTTCAGATGCGCCAGATCTTTCGAAAACCAGTACAAGGGCGTGTAGTTGACATCGATGACTTTGTCGACAAAGCCCTCCGCGCTGAGCAGCCTCGTGAGCTCGGGCATACGGACATCCATGCTGTACGGGAGATAGCCGCGGTAAAACATCACATAGGCATACTTTGCATCGGCAATCAGCCGGGCGTCTTCCTCGACGGGCCGGTAGATCTGTTCAAACGAACCCGCGCCCCAAATGATATTGTCCTCGGTGGCATTGCCGATGCGGTTGTTTCCGTAGCCGTTTTTGAATCCGAGCACCGAGGAGCCCGTTTCAAAGCAGTAGAGCTTTTCGCCGTCCTGAATGTTGCTGCGCACATAGTCGATGAGCGGATTGAGCTGCATGCCGGGGACGAGCGTATCGGCCTCCCCCTTTGCGTAGTCCGGGAAACTGTGGTTGCCGGCAAGCAGCGCGGCGCACAGCACAGCGGCGGCGATGGCGGTCTGCAGGTGCGCCCGCCCCCGGCCGGAGGCGCCGCCTGCTGCTGTCTGCCATGGGCGCAGCGGCCCCGCCGCGCCCCGCCCGACGGCCGGCGGGCCTTTCACACGGCCTTCTCCGTCTCCGGCTGTCCGGATTGACGCGGCAAAAACGACCGCATACATGATTGCGAATACATAAAAGAACAGCCAGAGCCTGGAAATGATCGGGTACATGCCTTGGCTTGACGCGCCGAGCAACAGGGCGAAAGAGACGGCGACGATGGCGGTGCAGGCATTTTTTTTCAGCAGCGATACGAGAAAGCCCGCCGCCCCCAATGCAAGATACAGGGTCTTCCAAGCGCCAAAGGGCAGGAAAAATTCTTGCGAAAGATACAGGTCGGCCGATATCGCCGACCGGCTCAGCGGCAGGAGAAACTTGTGGTCCGCCCACCATGAGAACATCCCTGCGTCGGTTGCGCGCAGCCAAAATATGTAGTTGAGGAAGAAGACGGCGGCGGGGATCAGGCCTGCCGCTATGACCAAAACAGCACCCCTTGATTCTTTGCGCAGCAGCAGGCGCGCAAACTCGACGAGCAAGGCCGAGGCGACAAAAAAGACCGCAGGGCTGGACAGCAGGATGAGCGCCGCGCAGATCGGCGCCAACGCAAAGAGCGGCAGCTTTTTTTCACGGTAAAGCTGGTAAAGCACGAGGACCAGCAGCGCGATGCATGCGTCGCCCATGTAAGGCTTGAGCTCGTTCGTATACCGCACATAGAGCGGAAAAGTCGCCGTGAGCGCAAGGCAAAACCATACGAAAACGCCGGGCAGCCGGAAAGCGCCCTTCAACAGCTTCCATTCGCAGAGGAGCATTCCGAGCAAGGCGATGAACGAGTATGCGCGCATGGTTTGCTCGGTCGCGCCGAAAGCCGAAACGATTGCCTTGACTGCGGCCAAATAGCCCACCGGCGCCGATTGCATCCCGGCAAGCGGCGGCGTGAGCAATTCGGCCATCGTCTTGGGGACGATATTCATGGCGAGCAGGCCTTCGTCATACCAGAGTGAGATGCCGAGCGCAAAGAGCTGTATGCGAATGGCCATACTGTAGAGGATGATTGCGATGAAAACAAGAATGGCGATTCCGGACGCTGTACCCTCGGCAAAAAGGCGCGTTCGCGCCGAAGCGAGTATATTTTTCATGGGTCTATTGTAACATGCCCGTTTTTATCGTGCAGGGCCAGCCATCGCCCGAGCATGGCCAGGACAAAGACCATGCCGAGCGATATCAGCCGGAACGACCAGTGCAGGCTGGGCGCCCCCGCGAGCGCGACCCATATTGTCGAGACCGTCAGCGCCTGCGTGACGAAGACGCAGTACGCCGCGCGCGGTTTTGCAAAGGCCAGCAGATAAACGCAGATTTCGCCGATGTAGTAATAGCGATTGTGCATTTGCGGCAGCACGAACGGCAGCACAAGCAGGCAGAACGCTGCGAGCAGCAGCAGCTTTTCATCGCCGAACCGCTCGCTGCGTATCCCATAGAGGATGATGCCAAAGGCAAAAATCGCGGCAAGGACAACGCCGGCCACGCGCTCGGCAGCATAGTCCCCTCCCGGAAACCATTGCCAAAGCGTCGAAGCCCACCAAGCGATGTTTTCAATGCCAAGCATATTGCCGCTGCCCGAAACGATGCCGGATACAATGCGCGAAAAAGAATCGCCCATGAAGAGCGTCGGGCAGGACAGGAGCGCGATACCGCCTGCCATGAAAGCCGGGCCGGTGAGCCGGGCTTTCTTTCGGTTGAAAGAAAGAGCCAGCAGGAAAGGGAAAAAAAAGGCCGCCGGCAGTTTTACGGCGATCGCCATCCCCGCAAAAAACCACGCGGTGTGCAAGCGGTCCTTCAGGCAGAAATACAGCGCCCATACAAGGATCGCGCCGTGTATGGCATCGACCTGCCCCCATGCCGGCCCGATCATGACGACGGTAGGCAGTATCAGCGTCAACGCGCCCGCCGTATATTTGAGATAGCCCCCCGGCCTCAGATGCCCGACGACTTTCATGGCGCCCAGTGCCATGATCACCTCAAATACGAAAGCAAGCAGCTTGAGCGCGAGCAGATTGTAAGGCGTGAAAAGCGAAAACAGCCAAAGCAGCAAAAGGATCGGCGTGTTATAGGCGGCAAAGCCGCTTGATATGGCAGTGGGGCCGTAGGCGCGAAGCGTCTCGATCCACGGATAAAAAAACTGCTCATAATCGGGAAAGGCCACATGGTAGAGCGCGATGCGGCAGGCGGCGCCGACGGCAAGGAAGGCCGCAGGCAGAAAATACTTGGTGAGTTTCGATTGTTCCACCTTCACTCCGGACGGGCGACGAAACCGCGCGCGTTTTCAAAAAGCGGCGCCAGCCCATCGTAATACGTTTTGCCGTTGCGGTAGGCGTCGCTGTCGTAGAGCACAATCCACAGCCCGTTTTTGTCCCCCGGCTCGGCCGTAGGCTGCGGCACGAGCATCTGGCTCGTGAGCGCGTCCTTCCAGAGCCCGTCGCGCGGCGAGTTGCCCGTGACAATCCCGATTCGGTGTTCTTCGTCCGGCGGCCCTGCGAGTTTTCGTGCCTGCGTACACAGGTCGATGAAGTCCCAGCCATAGTTTTCAACATTGTAAACGCCGGGCGGCGTGAAGTACAGGAGATTTGTCGAATAGACGCGGAACGATACGTCAGCGCCCGGCTGCGGGTTTGACATCGGCCGCAGGGCGTCGAGCTTGTAGTCGGCGCCGGATATGCCAAAGGCCGCGACAAGCAGCCAACAAACAAAATACACCGTTACAAAGCGTTTTGCGCGCGCGTGTGCGGTGAGCTCGTCAACAGCGAGGATGGCAAGCAGGACAAGGACAAACCAGGTCGCATAGTTGAGCTTGTAATAGTAATATGTGCTGATCCGCCATGCCATCATCAGCGCGAACATCCCGATTTGATACAATGCGAAGAGCAGTGCGAATACGATGGGAAAACTCCATTGTTTTTTCTTGGCCGCCCGCCACAAAAGCCAAAGCGCAAAAGGCGCATAAGGCAGGAAGTCCGTAAATAGATTACGGTAAATCGCGCCTTCTGCAGTGATCGAGTTGCCCAGGTTGAATTCGCCGCCGCGGCCCAGTACCATTGCGTTGGCAAACGCCCACGCAGCCGGGATGATAAAGACACAAAACTCCGTCAGGGCAAGCCGCGCGAGAAAAACGCCGCGGTTTTGCCCGTGCAGCGCCATATTCCCGCCCGCTTGCTTGTTTTGCCGGTCTTTGCGGATCCGAAACTCATACAGCGCAACACAGAGGAAGGCGGTGAGGAAGAGCGGCGGGATGAAGAGGGTGTAGCAGACGCCGGCGCCAAAACAGCCGAGGCTTACGGCGAGATAGGCCGGTACGCGCGCAAGGCGGCCCTGCGCAAGCAGCGT
This sequence comes from Eubacteriales Family XIII. Incertae Sedis bacterium, assembly GCA_031290775.1. Classification (GTDB taxonomy): domain Bacteria; phylum Bacillota; class Clostridia; order Peptostreptococcales; family Anaerovoracaceae; genus WRMW01. The sequence goes on along the minus strand of JAITMX010000002.1, from coordinate 7,326 downwards.
CATCACGATGAGCACGAGCAGGATGAGGTTGACAGCGACGCCGGGGTAGACAAATCCAAAGAGCTGGCCCATCCAAGGGTAGCCGAGCGCGAAAGCAAACGACAGCAAAAAGGCGATCCCTTTCGAAAACCGGCTGCGCATATACAAGCTCGCGCCCGCATAAAAAAGCGCGCCGGTAAACCAAAGATTGAAGATATCCTTGAGTTCAAAAAAGCGGAACGGCAGCACACCCGGGAAAAAGGGCTGTGCGCTTTGTATGAACAGCGAGCCGGTGAGCTGGATGAAATACTGGTTGGGGAAGTGCGAGATGACCGATTTTGCGACCGCGATGTTCATTGCGTTGCCGAGGCGTTCGGCGGGGTCGATTGTGGCGAAAATGATCGGGTTCGCGGTGAAGAAGCGGATATAGAAGATTGCGAGCACGAGCGCAAGCAGCAGGGCGCCGAAAACCGCATCGATCGGCCTGAGCCGGAAATATTGCCCCGGCTTGTTCCGCTTGAGATAAAAAAGGAGCGCGGCGGGCACGATACAGGAGAACCCCATCGACAGGAGGGATACGGGCATCTGCAGCAGGGAAAGCAGCCCCGCCGCCACGCTCAGCCAGCATTCCGCGAGCAGCAAGGAAACCGGCAGCCAGAGAAACGCGTTTTGCCGCCCGCAGGCGCCGTCCGCGCCCTGTACTGTTTTCGGAAATGCATAAACCGCGCCTGCAAGCGCAAAGTAGGAAATCAGGTAAAAAACAGATGCTGCCAAAGTCGTATTCCTCCGAGCGGTTCCTGTGGTATTATAATGCTTGTGATATAATTTGTCGAGGAACGGCAAACAAAAGCAATGAGAGGCAGCAAGCAAAACAAAGACGAGGAGGCCGCGATGAGCATCGCCGTACTGATACCCTGCTACAACGAAGCGAAAACGATCGAAAAAGTTGTGAAAGACTATCGCGCCGTATTGCCTGAGGCGGATATTTATGTTTACGACAACAACAGCTCCGACAGCACCGACGGGATCGCGCGCGCGGCGGGCGCCATCGTGCGTTACGAGCGCAAGCAAGGAAAGGGAAACGTGATCCGGACGATGTTTCGCGAGATCGATGCCGACTGCTATCTCATGATCGACGGCGATGATACCTATCCCGCCGAAAACGCGCGGGCGATGGTGGACCTTGTGCTGAACGAGCGCGCGGACATGGTCGTCGGCGACCGCCTCAGCTCCACTTATTTCACAGAAAACAAGCGCGCGTTTCACAATGCCGGCAACAAGACGGTACGGCATTTGGTCAACCGGCTTTTTCACGGCAGCGTATCCGATATCATGACCGGGTACCGGGCGTTCAGCCCACTGTTCGTCAAGACCTTTCCGGTGATCAGCCAGGGCTTTGAGATCGAAACGGAGATGACGATCCACGCGCTCGACAAAAATATGAACCTGCGCGAGGTTGCCGTCGGTTACCGTGACCGCCCCGAAGGCAGCGTCAGCAAGCTCAATACGGTTTCCGACGGCGCGCGTGTCCTGGTCACGATTGCCATGCTATACAAAAACTATAAACCGCTGTCGTTTTTCGGCATGATTGCGCTTCTCTTTTTTGCCGTCTGCGCAGCGCTCCTCATCATTGTGCTTGCCCAGTATTTCCAAACGGATATCCTCAGGATCCCAACGCTTGCGGGCGTCGGCTTTCTCTTCTTGGCCGGTGTCATGAGTTTGGTTTGCGGCCTCATACTCAATACTGTCGTCGGGCAAAACCGCCAGGATTTTGAGATCAAAACGAATATGCTCCAGTTGTTGCTGAAAAAACAGGCAGCGGTTTTATGAAAAAACTTTCCATTGTCATACCGTGCTACCGTTCGGAACATACCATTGCCGCAGTTGTTTCCGAGATTGACGAGGCGCTTGCGGGCGCCGGGTACAGCTATGAGATCGTCTTTGTCAACGATGGGTCCCCTGATGGGGTTTGGCCTGTGATCGCAAAGCTTTGCGAGGCGCGCAAAGACCTCATCGGTATCAATCTCGCCAAAAATTTCGGGCAGCATTCGGCTTTGATGGCGGGCTATCGCGCGTGTGCGGGCGACATCGTGGTCACGATGGACGACGACGGGCAGACGCCTGCGTTTGGCATCCCCGCCTTGGCCGCCGGGGTCGAAAATGGCGCAGATGTCGTTTATGGCTGTTATGAATCGAGGCGGGACAGCGCGTTTCGAAAACTCGGGTCAAAGCTCAACAACCGTCTGCTGGAGTCTTTTATCGGAAAACCCAAAGATGTGCAATTGACGAGTTTTTTCGCGGCAAAGCGGTATATTATAGATGAAATTTGCAAGTATGCCAATCCTTATCCGTATATTTGGGGGCTGATCGTGCGCTCGACGGGCAGTATCGCCAACGTGGCAATCGAGCACCGCGGACGCGCGTCCGGCGCGTCCGGGTATACGCTGAAAAAGCTGTTTGATTTGTGGATGAACGGCTTCACGGCGTTTTCGGTCAAGCCGCTCCGGCTCGCGACAAATTTTGGCCTGGTGATTTCCGTTGTCGGCTTTGCGGCGGCGATTTTTACAATCGCCAACAAAATCCTGCATCCGGAGATCTCGGCGGGATACAGCTCGCTGATGGCCGTTTTGCTCGTCGTCGGCGGGATACTGATGATTTTGATCGGTATGCTTGGCGAGTATATCGGGCGCATGTACATCAGCATGAACGAGGCGCCGCAGTATGTGGTCAAGGAAGAGATCGGAAACCGCAGGGAGGGCGCCCCGGATGCAAAGTGACACGATCCGCCGGATCCTCTCGTCATGGCAGGCAACGGAGGGCGGCGCCAACAGCACGGCTTCCCTGCTTGCGTGGATCCGCGAGCAAAACGAGGCAACGCAGGTGCAAGTCGAGCCTTGCAGCATCACAGACGACAGTTTTTGGTTTTATGACGACTATAACGGCGAAGTGCTGAACCGCAAACGCAGTTTTTTTTCGATCACCGGGATGCGGCGTTTTGAAAACGAGCATTTTGTCTATGAGCAGCCTATCATCGTGCAGCCCGAGATCGGCTATCTCGGGATTTTGTGCAAAGAGATCAACGGTATCCTCCATTTTCTCATGCAGGCAAAGATCGAGCCGGGCAATGTGAATGCCGTCCAGATCTCGCCGACGATCCAGGCGACAAAGAGCAATTTTACGCGCGCCCACGGGGGGAGGATGCCCGCGTATCTCAAGTATTTTGAGCGCAAGGGGAATCGCTGCTCGGTGCTTTACGATCAGGTGCAGTCGGAACAGGGCGCCAAATTTTTCAAGAAACGCAATCGCAATATCATCATTGAGGCCTTTGGCGAGGTCGAAGCGCTCCCGCAGTTCAAATGGATGACGCTCGGCCAGATCAAGGCCCTGATGAGGGTGGACAATCTTGTCAATATGGACACAAGGACGGTGCTCTCGGGTTTTCCGTTTGCGCTGTACCGGCTCTCCGACGGCGATATGGGCGCGTACCGGGCATACTTTTCCGAGGAGGCGTTTTACCGTTCCGTGCTGTTGCGGCAACCAAAAGACACCGTGACGCGCCTTTGCGGCGCGATGAACGATTTCAAAATGTATATGGATATCGACGCGCAAAAAGTCCCGCTTTTTCAATTGGTCGACTGGGATGTGGAGCCGGAGGGCATCGTTTGCAAACACCCGGCGGGCTTTGAAGTGCGTTACTACGACATTGAGATCGCGGGCCGGGAGGTCATGCACTGGATGCAGCCGCTTTTCAAGGCGACGGGCCGGGCGACATTCGGATTGATTGCGAAAGAGATCGAAGGCGCGCTTGCGTTTTTGGTTGCCCTCCGCTCGGAGATCGGGACTTTTGACAAGGTGGAGATCGCGCCCGCGATCCAGTGGGACACGGAAGGTCCCGGCGCGGCCGCTGCCCGGGCAGACGATGTCCAGGGCGTCTTTGCCGCGCATCTGCAAAGCGGGGAAGGCATCATGCTCGATGTTGTGCTTTCCGAAGAGGGCGGCCGGTTTTATCACGAACAAAACCGCAACGTCATTTTGAAAGTGAAGGGCGGCGAGCTCGAAACTTTGCCCGAAGGCTATTTCTGGGCGGATTTCAGCGGGCTCTGCTATTTGCTGCAGGCAAACAATTGCCTCAACATCCAGCTGCGCAACCTGTTGTCGCTTTTGCCGCTATGATCAAGGGCGTTAATCAGCGTTTCCTCAATATCGGCGTCATCTGCCCGTCCGAGATCGCCTTTCGCCGCTTTATGCCCGCGCTTGAAAAGGCGCAAGCGTTCCGCTACGCGGGGATCGGCGCCAGCAGTTTCGCGGAGCGCTTTGGCGATGTGGCGCCGGATGCGGGGAAAAAGGCTGCCATAGCAGAGGAAACACGCAAGGCGCAAGCGTTTTCGGGCAAATACGGCGGCGAGATATTTGAGAGCTATGAAGCGATTGCGGCTTCGGGGCGGATCGATGCGCTCTATATCCCGTTGCCGCCCGCGCTGCACTGCAAATGGGCGATGCGGGCCCTTGAGGCCGGCAAGCATGTCCTTGTCGAAAAGCCCGCGACATTGTCGGCAAAAGATACGGCGGCGCTGACGGCGCTCGCGGGGAGGGCCGGGCTTGCCGTTCACGAAAACTATATGTTTGTGTTTCACAAACAGATCGGGGAGGTGGCGCGGATCGTTTCGTCGGGCGAAATCGGCGAGGTGCGCCTGTATCGCATCGATTTTGGGTTTCCGCGCAGGGCGGAAGGGGATTTTCGGTACAGCAAGGCGCTTGGGGGCGGGGCGCTGTTTGATTGCGGCGGATATACGCTTCGCTATGCCATGCTCCTGCTCGGCGGCAGCGCACGGCTTGTGTGCGCGAACGCCGGATACGAAGAAGGCCTTGAGGTCGATGTGTCGGGTACAGCCACGCTTGTGAACGACGCGGGGCGCACGGCGCAGATCGCTTTCGGGATGGACAACGACTATCGCTGTTCGCTTGACGTTTGGGGCAGCAAGGGCAGCTTGCATACCGGGCGCATACTGACCGCGCCCGCCGGGTTTGAGCCGGAGATCCGCATCGTGAAAAACGGCAAGGAAGAGATACGCGCGCTTTCGGAGGACGACGCGTTCGAAAACTCCATCAACCGCTTTGCCGAGCGAATCCGGGATCCGGGCGCGCGCGCCGAGGGGTACGAGTCGGCCGAAAGCCAGGCGCGGGCGGTCGATGAATTTGCGCGGCTTGCGGGTATGCGGGGGTTTTAGCAGAAACATGAAAGCGAAAAAAATCGGTGTCGTCGGCGCAAACAGCTACATCGCGCGCAATCTGATCCATGTGCTCGGGCGGACGCCCGGGCGGTATGCGCTTGCGCTCTACGACACCGCCGAAACGCATCGCGACGGGGTGGGCGGCTATGCCTGCGTCAATCTCGTCAGCGGCGGCGGCATGGAGCGGATCGATTTTGATTGCGACTTGCTCTTTTGTTTTGTCGGAAAGACCGGAGGCATGAACGGGTTTTCGGAATTTGAACTCTTTCTCGATGCCAACGAGGCCGCGCTGCTGCGGCTGCTCGAGGCGTCCCGCGCGGCGGACGGCCGCGCCAGGATCGTCTTTCCTTCTACGAGGCTCGTTTACCGCGGCAGGCGCGGCGCGCTTTCGGAAGATGCGGAAAAAGCCTTTAAAACGGTATACGCGATGAACAAATGGGCATGCGAAAATTATCTTCGGATGTATCATGAGGTGTTTGGGGTCGGGTACAGCATCTTTCGGATTTGCCTCCCCTACGGGACATTGATTGAAGGCGCCGCCTCTTATGGCACGGCTGATTTCATGCTGCGCGCGGCGCGCGAGGGCAAGGATATCACCCTGTACGGCGATGGGTCGCAGCGGCGTACGCTGACGCATATCGAAGACTTGTGCCGGCTGCTCATCGCGGGCGGCTTGTCCCCGTCCTGTGCGGCGAATGTTTTTAATATCGGCGGCGAGGACTACAGTTTGGCTGAGATGGCCGCGTTGGTCGCGCGGCGCTTTGATGTGGGCGTAGTCCATAGGCCATGGCCAAAAGACGCTTTGGCGATCGAATCCGGCGACACGGTATTTGACGACGCAAAACTTGTGCGGGCGCTCGGGCCGGCCGGATACCGCAGCTTTGAAAACTGGATCGGCGCGTCCTGAAAAGCCAATGAAGATGTCGGTATTCATCGCCGCATACAACGGCGCCCCCTATATCGGGGAGCAACTGGCGAGCATCCTGGACCAGACGCTTCCCGTAGGCGAGATCATCCTGGTGGACGATTGCTCAAGCGACCAAACGATCCGCGCTGCGGAGGATTTTCTGTTTGCGCGCGGCGCCGGCTTGACAGAAGCGTCCTCGCTGCACCCCGCGCCGGGGCGCTGTTTGCCGGGCCGGGCGGTCAAACGGTTTCGCCTGCCTGCCGGGCAGGACGCCATCCTCGTCCTGAACAAGGAAAATCTTGGCGTCGACAGCAATTTCATCACGGGCCTGAAAGAGTACCCGGCCGGCGACGTAATCCTGCTTTCCGATCAGGACGATATCTGGGAAGCAAACAAGGCAGAAGCGGTCTGCGCCGCTTTCTCGGGCCGCGAGGACATCCTGCTGCTCCAGCACAAAATGGCATTGATCGATGAAACAGGAAACGCGATCGAGGGGAGCGATTTCCCGGGCTATATGCTTGGGAAATCGAATACATATTCCCTCGCCAAAGTTGCCACGACGAAAAAGCGGCCCTTCGGCAACGCGTCCGGCTGCTGCTGCGCGATCCGGCGCGGATTGCTGGACTTTGTAAGCGCCGGCCGGCAGTTTAAGGATATCTACTATGACTTTTTGATCTCGGCTGCCGCCACCGCGATAGGCGGAAATTTTGTTTTGGACGCAAGCTTGACCAGGCACCGGCTCCACCCGGAAAACTATTCGTTCGCAAAAGGCGATACGGTTGCAAAGGGTTTGAAGCGGGGAAGGGACAGCAGCGCCGGGCATTGCGAAAAACGCCTGGGCCTGTTGCTTTCGGAGCAGGCGTTGATGGGCTATCTGCTCGGCGAAGTGATGCCGGCAGGGCAAACAACGCAGACCGCCTATGCCGCGTGGCTGGCAAAACGCAGTGATATCTTTGCGAAACGGATTGAGTATTTGCAAAACGAAAATTTGTTCGGCTTGCTGTCCCTTGCCCGCCGCCTCCCCTGGTACGGCGATGCCGGCGTATGGCTCGGCGATGTGTACTACACGGCAAGTTCGCTGCTCAGGCGATAAGGAAGCGCTGATTAATTCAGGTGTGCGGATTTGCGGTGGATATTGCCGCAATTCACAGGCAAAAAACGCAGCAATACTGGTGGTATTGTGAGGCTTTTTGCCGAAGAAGTGCGGCA
>JAITMX010000196.1 GCA_031290775.1 Eubacteriales Family XIII. Incertae Sedis bacterium | reverse complement strand
GGAGTGCCCGAATGCGTTGGGACTGCTTAAATACATTGAAGAAAAACATCCGGAATATCATGTTGTATGCGCCGGTTCTCTTCTTGGGGTCAAACTTGCGAAAGGCGTTTCGTTTCCCGTCGGGAAAGTGGACTTTCTAAATATGCAACCGATGAGCTTTTCGGAGTTTTTGACGGCCGATGAATCCGGCGGTTTAGCGGACTACATCCGCGGCATCGAAAAAATCGAAGCGATTCCCGGCGCTTTTGCGGAACCCCTTACGGAAAAACTTAAGACCTATTTTATCGTAGGCGGGATGCCTGAAGCGGTCGCGTCGTGGGCGGCCGAGCGAAACATCGAGCGTGTTGATCAAATCCTCTCGGCGATTTTGATGTCGTATGATTTGGATTTTTCAAAACATCCGGCTTCCGCCGAAACGCAAAAAACCTCTCTTGTATGGAATTCGCTTCCGACACAATTGTCGAAAGAAAACAAGAAATTTATTTATAAATTGATAAAAGACAACGCACGAGCCCGAGAATACGAGTCATCGATTCAATGGCTGTCAGCCGCGGCGATGATCTACCGCGTAAACCGCGTTTCAGGACCGGGACTGCCGATCGCGGCTTACGATGATCTATCCTCGTTCAAACTATACGCATCGGATGTTGGATTGCTGCGAAGATTGGCGAAACTCTCTCCGTCAACGGTTTCGCTCGGCGACAAAATCTTTACGGATTTCAAAGGGGCTTTCGCGGAAAACTACATCCTCGCGGCGTTATCAGCGCTATTTGATGCGCCGCTGCGGTACTGGTCTATACAAAATCCGACGTATGAAGTCGATTTCATTTTGCAGGATCATAGCCGGATCATACCGATAGAAGTCAAATCCTCCGGGAATGTGAAAAGCAAAGGGCTGAAGCATTTCAGGCAGAAGTACGCGGAGAAAACAGAGCTCTCTTTGCGGTTTTCACTGCACGGCTTCCATTATCAGGACGGCATATTAAACATTCCCTTGTTTCTGGCCGACCAAACAGATCGCCTTTTGGAAAAGATTTGATTGACGATTGTGTATCAATTTGGTATTCTTTTTGCGTAATAAGTGAGCTTGTGAAAATACAGGCGGCACAAAATCCCTTATGTTTTGGAGGTGTGTTCATGAATTTTTTGTCGATGCGTGAATTGCGGACGCAAACTGCCGCAATCAAAACGATGCTTTCCAATGATGGCAGCATTGTTGTTACGAACAATGGAAAACCGGCTGCTTTGATGATTGACATCAATGAGGATAACTTTGAAGATGTACTCACCGATTTGCGAAAACTCCGCGCGAAGCGGGCAATTCGATTGTTGCAAAAGCAATCGGAAAAAGCCGGCATGAGCGGCATGCAAATGGAAGAGATCGACGCAGTTGTCGCGGCGGCGCGGCGCGCACGGACGATCTGATATGGCACCGCTTCACAAATCCCTAAAATGAAACGAGCGCCGGCCCTCGGCGTAGTCCTCTACGATATTCCCGTTTCCGGAAAGCAGGTATTTGTAAGTCGTCAGCCCGTCGAGCCCCACCGGCCCGCGCGCGTGCAGTTTCCCCGTGCTGATGCCCACCTCGGCCCCGAGCCCATAACGAAAACCGTCCGCGAAGCGCGTCGAGCAATTGCGATAGACGCCCGCCGAATCCACGCCGCTCATGAACCGCGCCGCCGCCGCCTCGTCCTCCGTTACGATGGCGTCCGTGTGGTGCGAACCGTAATGGTTGATGTGGGCGATCGCTTCTTCCTCATCCCGCACGACCTTGATGGAAACGATATAGTCGAGATATTCCGTCGCAAAATCCTCTTCGGTTGCGGGCGCGATTGCGGGTTCGGCGTCCGCGAGAATATCGATCACACGCCCGTCGCCGCGAATCTGCACCCCTTTTGCGGCAAGCTCTTTTTGCAAAGCGGGCAGCAATTCCCGCGCGATATCCTCATGAACAAGCACGGTTTCAACCGCGTTGCACGCCGCGGCATACTGCACCTTGCTGTCGCGGATGATACGCACCGCCTTTTCGACGTCGGCCGCCTTGTCCGCGTAGATATGGCAAATCCCGTCCGAATGCCCCATGACGGGGATATCCGAATGGTCCATGATGTAACGAACAAAGGCATTGGACCCGCGCGGAATAATGAGGTCGATAGATTCATGGCAGCCGAGCATTTCAGAAGTTTCCGCGCGCGATTCAAGCAGGCGCAGAAAATTGTCCGGAAGCCCGGCAGCTGCGCCCGCGCCGTGAATGATCTCATACAAAATCCGATTTGTTTCCCGCGCTTCGCTGCCGCCTTTCAGGATCGCGCAGTTGCCGCTCTTCAGGCAAAGCGACGCAATCTGCACCAACGCGTCGGGCCGCGACTCGAAGATCACGCCGATCACGCCGATGGGGCAAGTCACTTGCCGAAGCAAAAGATCGCTGTCGAGCTCCCGTTCGAGGCGTACGCGCCCGATGCTGTCCGGCAGCGCGATCAAATCACGCACACCCTGCAGCGTATCGCTCAGTTTTTTTTCATCAAAAAGCAGCCGCTTCATGATCGGCAGGGGCAAAGCGTTCCGCTCCCCGTCCGCCAAATCCCTCTCGTTTGCGGCCGCAATATCCGCCCGCCGCGCCCAAAGCGCATCCGCCGCCGCGCCCAGCGCCCCGTTGCGCAGCGCAAGCGAAGCGGACATCAGCACAAGGCTGTCCCGCTTGACCGCCCGCGCAATCTCAAAAACACCCAAAGACCCGACATCGCCGCTCATTGATTCCCTCCATTCGCATATAGCCCATATAGCCCATACAGCCCGCGCACACAAAAATAAGTATACCACTGTTTGCAGTTCCCCGCCGAAAACGATATAATATTACCTTGGCGCTTCCCTAAATATCGGGATAACAATATCTTGTGCTTGCGGCCGCGGTTTTGGTGATGAGTGAGATGACTGACCAGGAAAAAACCTACGAAGAAACCTCTTTTGAGGAAATACGGGACAACATCATCACGCTTCTTGACGCGAAGAAGTATATTCGCGCGCGGCAGGAATTGATCCGGCTCAACGAAGCGGACGTAGCGGACGTTATCGGGGAAACGGAAGATCGGATCGGCATCGGAATGGCCATTATCCTCTTTCGCATGCTGCCGAAAGACGAAGCGGCGGAGGTGTTCTCGCGGCTGTCGTCGGGCGATCAAGTCGACATCATCAGGCGGATCACGGACAAGGAAATCAAATCCATTATCGACGAAATGGACTTCGACGACATGATCGACGTACTCGAGGAGCTTCCCGCGAATATCGTTGACAAAATTCTCGAAAAAGCCACAAAAGAAGAGCGCAAACTCATCAACACCTTCCTGAACTACCCGGAGGACAGCGCGGGCTCGCTCATGACGCCCGACTACATCACGCTGCGGCAGGACTGGAACATCGGCGAAGCGCTCGCGCACATCAAGAAGGCCGGCATGGACAGCGAAACGGTCTACACCTGCTATGTCAAGGATCGCGGGCGAAGGCTGCTCGGCATCGTATCGCTTCGAAGCCTTGTCACGAGGGACGCGGATGTGCCGCTCGCGGAAATCCTCGTGGAGGACGCCGTGCGCGTGAACGTCTTTGACGATCAGGAGAAGGTCACCGAGGCCTTTACCAAATACGGTTTTCTGGCAATCCCCGTCGTCGACAACGAGGGGCGGCTCGTCGGCATCATCACCGTCGACGACATCCTGCGCGTCGTCGAGGAAGAAACGACCGAGGACATCGAGCGCATGGGCGGCGTTATCGACAGCAGCGACAGGGAATACTTCGACAACGGCATCTTCCATCAGGTGCGCAGCCGGCTCCCCTGGCTCATCCTGCTCATGTGCAGCGCCATGCTTACGGGCCTTGTTATCGCGCATTTTGAAACCTCGCTTTCAAAGATGGCGAGCCTTACCATCTATCTCCCCCTGCTCATGGGCACGGGCGGCAACTCCGGCTCGCAAGCGTCGACGCTCGTGATTCGCGGCCTTGCCGTCGGGGAGGTCGTTATGAAAGACGCCCTGCGCGTCCTCCTGCGCGAGGTGCGTATCGGCGCCGTGATCGCGGTGTCGCTCAGCGCCATCAACCTGTTGAAGATTATCTTCTTGGATCACCAAAACATCATCGTGGGCGTCACGGTTTGCGCCGCGCAGATTATCGTCATCATCCTCGCGAAATGCTTGGGCGGCCTGCTGCCCCTGCTCGCGAAAAAAGTCGGCATTGACCCGGCTTTGATGGCGGCCCCTTTCATCTCGTCCCTGACGGATACGTTCGCGTGTTTCGTGTATTTCACGCTCGCGACCTTGATCCTTCATTTGTAATGTATGCGTATCAACTCGCAAAAAAGCAGGGATCCTATTTATATTTATGATGTAATAATAATATCCGGGGATGGTTAAAATGGAAGCGATCACTTACAACGAGATACGGATGCTGTTCCTGCCCGGACGAAAGCGCGGCGCGCACAAAGGCGGTTTCGGACGCGTCCTCATCGTCGCGGGGAGCAAGGGCATGATGGGGGCGGCCGTACTCTGCGCGCGGGCGGCGCTTCGCACGGGCAGCGGATTGGTCACGGTTTCCTGCGCTGAGAAATTTTTTCCGATCGTGCAAACGGCGGCGCCGGAAGCGACCTGTATCGGGCGGGATATCGAGCGGGCGCTGTCCGCCGCCGCGCTGTCAAAGTACGACGCCGTCGCTGTCGGTCCGGGGCTTGGTTTTGAGCTTGGGCTTGGGTCCGCGCCCGGCGGCGGGAACCTCGCGCTGCTGTCACACATCCTGGCAAACTATGAGGGTACGCTCGTCCTTGATGCCGACGCGCTGAACATCATCGCCGCGGAAACAGACCGATTTCATCCGCCCTTTTCACCCCGGACGATTCTCACGCCGCACGCGGGCGAAGCCGCAAGGCTGCTCGGCCTTCCCGGCGCGGACGGGATCGAGAAAGACCGCGAGGCGGCGCTGCACGCCCTCCGGCACAAATTCGGCGGCACGATCGTACTGAAGGGCGCGGACACCTTTGTCACGCCGAACCGCGTGAACACGACGGGCAATCCCGGCATGGCGGCCGGCGGCTCGGGCGATGTCCTCACAGGCGTGATTGTTTCATTGGCGGGTCAGGGCTTCCCCGCGGAAACCGCGGCCGCCGCGGGCGTCTACCTCCATGGGCTCGCCGGCGACATCATGGCGGGGGAGATCGGGGAGGCCGGACTCACAGCCGGCGA
>JAITMX010000017.1 GCA_031290775.1 Eubacteriales Family XIII. Incertae Sedis bacterium | reverse complement strand
GCAAAAGGGGACGGACTGTGCGAAAAGCCTGCAAAAAGGGACGGGCTGTGCGAAAAGCCTGTCATTGCGAGGAGCGCAGCGACGTGGCAATCCAAGAAAGCCTGGTTTGCAAGACATCTCTATGGATTGCTTCGCTTCGCTCGCAAAGACAGCAGCGCTTTCGCGCAGTCTGACGGTTCATTTGTCTTGCGAGCCGGAGGATGCCGCGATTGCCGGCGCGCTTGCGGAGGACGACGCGATTGCCGGCGCGCTTGCGGAGGCTGCCGGGAAAATCGCGGGGCTGCTGAAAAACGCGGACGCGGGGCGGCTTGTGCGGGACGGCCTGCACGCTGTCATCATTGGCAAGCCGAATACGGGCAAATCGTCGCTTTTCAACGCGATGGCGCGGGAGGACGCGGCCATCGTCACGGCCACGCCGGGCACAACGCGGGACGCGCAGGGCGTCTGGCTTGACGTGCGCGGACTGCCCGTTTTGCTGACGGACACGGCCGGCATCCGGGAAAGCGAGGACGATATCGAGGCACTCGGCATCGCGCGCACAAAGGAGAAATACCGCAAAGCGGAGGTGTCAATCTTTTTGCTTGACGGCAGTGCGCCGCTCACGGGCGAGGACAAAGCGATTGCCTGCGCCCTCGATCCGGAGAAAAAACACATCGTCGCGATCAACAAAACGGATTTGCCGCAGGTTTTTGGTGCGGCGGAGGCGGTGGAAATGCTGCCGTTCCCCTTTGCGCCGGAAGACGTGCTGCAAATATCGTTAATAGGCGATGAACTTTGCGAAGAAGCGGGGGCGGGGCAAATTGAATTGCGTATTGAAACGTTTGCGCTCGGCGGCGCGGCGTCCGGCGCGAGCCTGCTTGTGACGAGGGCTTGGCACAAGGGCCTGCTGGAAAGCGCGGCGGCGGAAATTGCCTGCGCGCGGGCGGCGCTTGCGGGCGGCGCTGCGGAGGAGTTTGCCGAAGTGAATATCCGGGCCGCGTGGGACGCGCTCGGGGAGCTGACCGGAGAGACGGCGGCGGACGATGTGGTCAACCGCGTCTTTGAAGAATTTTGCGTGGGGAAGTAAACCGTGAGGGAAAATAAACGGAAATGACAGAGGCCTACGACATCATTGTCGTCGGGGCGGGGCACGCGGGCTGTGAGGCGGCGCTCGCCGCAGCCCGGCTTGGGATGCGCACTTTGCTGGTCACGATGAGCCTTGAGCAGATTGCCCATATGCCGTGCAATCCGTCGATTGGCGGCACGGGCAAAGGGCAGCTCGTAAAAGAGATTGACGCGCTCGGCGGGGAGATGGGCGTGCTAATCGACAAGACCTTCATCCAAAGCCGGATGCTCAACCGCTCAAAAGGCCCGGCTGTCTGGTCGCCCCGCGCGCAGGCCGACAAGGCGCGGTACCACGCCGAGATGAAAAAAACGCTCGAAAAGCAGCGCGGGCTTCATCTGCGGCAGGGCGAGGTGGAACGGCTTTTGTTTGAAAGCGGCGGCGTGGGCGGCGGCGCGAGTGGCGCGAGTGGGCGGCGGGTTTGCGGCGTCCTGCTCAGCTCCGGCACGTCGTACGGCGCGGCGGCGGTCGTGCTTGCGACGGGCACCTACCTCGGCAGCCGCGTTTTCGTAAGCGACCGCTCCTGCGAATCGGGCCCGAGCGGGTTTGCCGCCGCGAGCGTCCTCGCGAAAACCTTGAAAGAGGACGGCCTTGCATTGCGCAGATTTAAAACGGGGACGCCGGCGCGCGTGCTCGCGGGAAGTCTTGATTATGAAAAAATGACGGAGCAGCCGGGGGACGATAGCCCTGTTCCTTTTTCGTACATAAACGATGAAGTAAGCAATAACAAGGCAAGCTGCTGGCTTACTTATACAAATCAGGATGCGCACAAGCTTGTCGCGGACAATATCGAAAAGACGGCGCCGTATGGCGGGCACACGACGGGCGTGGGGCCGCGGTATTGTTTGTCTATCGAGGACAAGGTGAGCCGCTTTCCGGAGCGCGGGCAGCATCAGCTCTTTCTTGAGCCGGAGGGGATGGACACGGAAGAGGTGTACATCCAAGGGATGAGCACGAGTTTGCCGGAGGATTTGCAGGAGGCGTTTTACCGGAAAATCCCCGGGCTTGAGGGCGCGGTGTTTTCGCGCTACGCATATTCGATCGAGTACGATTGCCTTGACCCGGTAGATCTGACGCCTGCGCTTTCGCACAAAGGGTTTGAGGGTTTGTACTGCGCGGGGCAGCTCAACGGGACGTCGGGCTATGAGGAAGCGGCGGCGCAAGGGCTCATGGCGGGGATCAACGCGGCGCGCGCGGTTTCCGGGCAAGGCGCTTTTGTGCTTGAACGGTCCGAGGCGTATATCGGCGTGCTCATCGACGACCTCGTCACGAAAGGGACGGACGAGCCGTACCGCATCATGACATCGCGCGCGGAGTTTCGCTTGCTGCTCCGGCAGGACAACGCGGATTTGCGCTTGACGCCAAAGGGCTATGAAATCGGGCTTGCTTCTTTGGGGCGCTATGAGCGGTGTTTGGAAAAGAAACGGGCGGCGGAAGGCGAGCTCGCGCGGCTGAGGGAAACGAAGGTTTCTGCGGCCGCGGCCGGAAAATTGCTGGCGGCGCTCGGCGGCGCGCCGGCAGCAGGCGCCGTGTCGCTTGCGCAATTGCTCGCAAGGCCGGAAGTGGGCTATGAGGCGCTTGCGGATGTTGACAGCGGGTGCGCCGGGGTTTCGCGCGCGGCGCGGGAACAGGCGGAAATTGAAATCAAATACGCGGGATACATCGAAAAGCAAAAACAGCAGATCGCGAAATTTGAAAAACTCGAACAGAAAAGGTTGCCGCAAACGCTCGACTACGAGGTGCTGGAAGGGCTTCGGCTCGAGGCGCGGCAGAAGCTGGCGCAGGTGCGCCCTGCGTCGCTGGGGCAGGCGGCGCGGATCTCGGGGGTTTCGCCGGCGGATATTTCCGTGTTGATGATTTATTTGGCGAGGGAGGAGCGCGGAAAGTGTGAATAATTTTGCGAGGCAAGGAACTGGAACTCAGGGGGGAACTCAGGGGGACGGTCTTTTTGGGTCGCTCGCGACCCCAAAGGACCGTCCCCCTGAGTTCGGCGCGGACAATAGAGGGCTTGGGGAAGCGAGGGCACGGCTTGACAGAGGGCTTGCGGCGCTTGCCCGGCGGGGCGGGGCGCCGGCGAGGCTGAAAGACCCGGCGTTTGCGGAAACCTTGATGGAGTTGATGCGCCTTGTGCTCGAACGCAACGAACAGGTCAATCTGACCGCGATCACGGAACCGGTCGAGTTTGCCGAGCTCCATTTGCTCGACAGCCTTGCTTGCGTGGGACTGCCGGAAATCGAAACCGCGCGTAGCGCGGCCGATGTGGGGAGCGGCGCGGGCTTTCCCGGCCTGCCGCTTGCGGCGCTCTATCCGGGCAAACGTTTTCTGCTGACAGACTCGCTGCGCAAAAGGCTTGAATTTGTAACGTTTGCGGCGTCAAGCCTTGGGCTTGGCAATGTTTCCGTGTTGCATGCGCGGGCCGAAACGGCCGGCCGGGCGCCTGCGTGCCGGGAGCGGTTCGATCTGGTGCTTTGCCGCGCGGTGGGCAGGCTGCCGGTCATCTTGGAGTATTGCCTGCCGTTTGTCCGCGTGGGCGGCGCGGCGTGTTTTTACAAGACAGTGCCGGCGGAGGGGGAAATCGGCGAAAGCCGGCTCGCCCGCGAGCTGCTCGGCGGCAGCGCCGAGGTGCGCGTGGAGGCATACCGCGACGTGTTGCCGGAACGGGGGCATACGCTCTATCTCGTGGGCAAGGAAAGGCCGACGCCGAAAAGCTACCCGAGGCGGGAAGGGATTCCCGCAAAAGTCCCGCTATGAACCGCGATACTTCCAAAATATGACAAAAAACATTCCCGGCGCCGTTATTCCGGATGCCGGGAATGTTTCACGTGAAACAATTGCCAACGCTGGGGGAACGACGGCGGGGGTGTGAACTGTAACAGTTCTCACTGATCAACCACATTGTTTCACGTGAAACAGTTGCCCTTATTGTCAAAAGAACGTATAATAGGCAAACAGTAACGCTGTGAGAAGCAGGAGGAAGCCGTGGGAAAAGCGATAGCGATTTTTAATCAAAAGGGCGGTGTCGGGAAAACGACGACGAACATCAATCTGGCAACGTGTTTGGCGCTGAGGGGAAAGAAAATCCTGATCATGGATATCGACCCACAGGGCAACACGACCAGCGGCATTGGCATTTCAAAAAAACATTTGGAATACACGATTTACAGTGTGCTGATATCCGAGGATATGGACCCAAAAAAGGCCATCATCAGCACAGGTATCCAAAATCTGTGGATTTTGCCCGCGAGTGTTGAGCTTGCGGGCGCTGAAATCGAGCTTGTTGAGCTGGAGGGCCGCGAGCGCCGCTTGAAAGACGCGCTTGAACGAATCAAAGACGATTACGATTATATCTTTATCGACTGCCCGCCTTCGCTCGGCCTGCTGACCATCAATTCGCTGACCGCCGTGGACAGCGTGCTCATTCCGATACAATGCGAATTTTACGCATTGGAGGGCGTCAGCCAGCTCATGAGCACAATTGAGCTTGTCAGGCAAAAGCTGAACCCGACGATCGAAGTGCAGGGCGTGATCCTCAGCATGTTTGACGGCAGGACAAACCTGTCGATTCAAGTGGTAGAGGAAGTAAAAAAGTATTTCAAGGACAAGGTCTACTCAACCATCATCCCGAGAAACGTAAAGTTGGCGGAAGCGCCGGGTTTTGGGCTCCCGATCACGCACTACGACCCAAACTCCAAGGGCGCGGAGGCATATCGCGAGTTTGCGGACGAGTTTCTGAAAGACGAGGAGAAGAAAGCGTAATGGCAGGGAAAAAACAGGCGCTCGGCCGCGGCCTCAACGCGCTTTTCGGCGAAATCGAAACAGCTGTGCCCGCAAAAAAAGACATCGGGGCAGGCGCCGCGAGGGATGGCGGGAAAAACGCCGGTGCAAAACCCAAAACAAAAAAACCGGAAACGGGTATGCCCGCCGCAGCGGAAAACGCGGTTTTGTATATCGACATCGACGAAATCAAGCCAAATTCGATGCAGCCGCGGCAATCTTTCGACTCCGCAGCGATCGAAGAGCTTGCGGCATCCATCGAAACTTACGGCGTGATACAGCCCGTCATTCTGAAGCAAGCGAAAAACGGGTACGAACTCGTTGCCGGCGAACGGCGCTGGCGGGCGGCGCGCAAGGCGGGATTGCGGGCAGTCCCGGCGATCGTTCGGGAGGTGACGAGCGAAGAAAACGCGCTCATTGCCATCATTGAGAATATGCAGCGCGAAAACCTCAACACGGTCGAGGAAGCGATGGCGTTTCGGACGATTATCGGCAAGTACGGCATGACGCAGGAAGCGCTCGCAAAGGCGGTGGGCAAGAGCCGCCCGCATATCGCAAATACGCTCAGAACCCTTCATATGCCGCCGGAAATCGTGGATATGCTGCGGACGGGCGCGTTGACACTGGGCCACGCAAACGCGCTCGGCGCCGTAAAAGAGACGGATGCGCAGGTAAAACTTGCCGAAAAAATCGCAAAGGACGGGCTGTCCGTGCGCGAGGCGGAAAGGCTTGCCGCCGCACAGGCGGAAAAGAAAGCGGCGCGGGCGAAGCCCATTTCTTCAAAAACAAACGAAATCCGCATCGTTGAGCAAGAGCTGACCTCTACTATGGGCGCAAAAGTCGTGATCAACGGAAACGGCGAAAAGGGAAGCGTCGAACTCAGGTATTACGACAGGCAGGGCCTGGAGGAGATCATCGAATTGCTCCGCAGCGCCGGGGCAAGGAGAAAATGAACAAGCCGATCAAGGCAATCGTTTCAATGCTGGAAGAATCCACCGTATCGGCATGGATTATTGACGATGAACAAAATATTGTATATATGAATCGGCTTATGCAGGAACTGTTTGGCAATCTTGTCGGGAAAAAGGCGACAATGATTTATGAATGCGGCAGTTGCGATGCCGGCGGCCAGCCGGACAGCGGGGCAGAAGGCTCGACGGAAGTAACCATCACGGATGTCCCTTTCCGCCGCCTGAGCAACGCCGCCGATTTTGGGGCCGACGGCAAATACCATGTGGAAACCTTCGAAGATATCTCAGAACAAAAGCTTATCCAGAACAATATGGCACAGACACTGGCAAAACTAAATGCCGAAACCAAGATGGCGCGAGCGATACAAAACAGTATATTGCCGGTAGACGATACATATTGGAATACCATTGCATTCAGCTCATTATATATGCCCGCCGATGATCTGGGCGGGGACTTTTATGATTTGATCAAGCTGAACGATGATGAATATCTCATCTATATCGCGGACGTATCGGGGCACGGAATCCAAGCATCCCTTTTGACAATCTTTATACGTGAACGTGTGCATATGAATATGGAAATCGCGTTGGAAGGGACTGCTGCGTTGCTCTCCAAATTGGTTCACGATTTCAATGCGCTCGATATTGATAGCATGATTTATGTCACAATGGCTCTCTGCAAATATACAAAATCGCGCCGCGAACTCTTGATCTCAAATGCGGGGCATGGTTGCTATCCGCTCATCATCCGCAATAGCGGCAGGGCGGAAACGATCCCCACGCGCGGGATGCCGGTTTGCGCGATCGCGGGCGACTTCGATTATGACGAAGAGATCGTCAGCATGAATCCGGGCGACCGGCTTGTGCTTTTCACGGACGGTATTGTTGAGGAGGTTGACAGCACAAGAGGCAAAGCTTTTGGGGCGGAGGGCGTGCGCGAGCTCGCCGAAAAATACCACGAGTACAACGGGAGCTATCTCGCGCGGACAATCATTGACGAATCCGCCAAATACTCGCTCATCAGCGCCAAGGACGACCGCTCGATCTTGGTCGCGGACATTTTATCGTAGAAAGGCGATAGAATATTGGCAATGCAAGAGAAACAGACAATAAATATCTATACGGACGGTGCTTGTTCCGGCAATCAATTTGATACAAACACAGGCGGGTGGGGCGCGATTCTTGAATATGGCGATTATTCAAAAGAGCTTTGCGGCGGCGAGCGAAACACGACAAACAACCGCATGGAATTGACAGCGCTGATCGAGGGGCTTTCCGTACTCACCAAAAAAGATTATGACATCCGGGTCTTCAGCGACAGCAGCTATCTCGTCGATTGCCTGCGCAAGCGCTGGTATGAAAAATGGCGCCAAAACGGATGGTTGACATCGCAACGCAAACCCGTCGAAAACCGTGACCTCTGGGAAAAACTGTTCGCGTTCCTGCCGGACTACGAATTTCGCTATTATTTGATCAAGGGCCATATCGCAAAAAACGCGCACGGGGAAACGCTGCACAAGCAATACGGCCGCTTTGTCCGCAACAACGGCGACGGCTTTTCATATGAAGCATTTTTGAAAATCGCGGAGCGCAACAACAGGGCCGACGAACTCGCAAATATCGGGATTGCGGAGGCGCGCGCGTGAGCTTGAGTTTCTGCTCGTTTTCCAGCGGCAGCAGCGGCAACTGCTACTTGGCCAAAACCGAAAACACCGCAGTGCTGATCGATGCCGGCATCAGCGCCGCGCGGATTTTGAAAGGGCTCGACCGCACGGACACAAAACGCGAGGATGTGAAAGCGCTGCTTTTGACACATGAACACCACGACCACGTGGCAGGGGCGCGCGTACTGTTGCAAAAACTGCCCGACGCTTCCGTGTACGCGTCGGCGGGGACGCTTGCCGGCGTTGTGAGAAGGGACGCGGGGCAAAAGCTCGCATTTGAAAACGAAGTGGGCTTATGCCGCCGTCTGGAGGTCGCGCCGTATACCCCCGTGATGATTGGGGATATCAGGGTGCAGGCGTTTCGGACATTGCACGACGCAGCCGAACCCTACGGCTACTGCGTATCGTCGGGGGGCAAACACGTCGCCGTCCTGACGGACACGGGTGCCGTGACGGAGGAAATCCTCGAAAACGTCGCGGACGCGGACGTGCTCGTGCTCGAAGCCAACCACGACACGGAGATGCTGCGCCGCGGCAGCTATCCGCAGTATCTGAAGCAACGTATCCTCAGCGACCATGGCCATCTGTCCAACAGCCAGACCGCCGCCGCCCTGCTCAATCTTTTTGGATATCTCGATAAAAAAAGAATCGTCCTGCTCGCCCATTTGAGCAAGGAAAACAACACGCCGGCCATCGCCGAGCAAACGATATTGACAGCGCTTGCCCGCGCGGGGCACTATACGGGCAGCGATCTGTACATGGGCGTCCTGCTTCGCGACGAAGCAAGCCTGCTATATCGTTTGTAGACGATGAATATTGAAATTCTCTGCATCGGAAGCTTGAAAGAACGCTATTTTCGCGACGCGGAGAGCGAATATTTGAAGCGGCTCGCGCCATACTGCAAGATCAAGGTCACAGAATTGCGCGAAACGCGGCTGCCGCAGAACGCGGGCGAGGCCGATGAGGAAGCAGTGCGGGCGCACGAGGGCGAGACCCTGCTTGCGGCGGCAGAAAAGTCCGGAACCGCAAACCGGAACGGCACGTTTCTTTTTGCGCTCGACCCGCGCGGGCGCGGGCTTTCCTCGGAAGCCTTTGCGGCGCGCTTTTCCGAGTTCGCGCTCTCCGGCAAACAGAGCATCATATTTTTGATTGGCGGGTCGCTCGGGTTTTCGGATGCCGTGCGCAAAAAAGCGGACACTGTTTTGTCGTTTTCAGAAATGACTTTCCCCCATCAGCTGATGCGCATCATATTGT
>JAITMX010000116.1 GCA_031290775.1 Eubacteriales Family XIII. Incertae Sedis bacterium | reverse complement strand
CGTGAAGTTGCGCACATAAACGATAAAAGCCTGAATGTCGCCGACCGTGATCGTGCCCTTGAAAGCGAGCAGGCCGCCCGCTACCGCAACGCCGACGTAGCCGAGATTGCTCACAAAGTTGATGATCGGCTGCATGAGGCCGGAGAGGAATTGGCTCTTCCACGCCGACTGGTAGAGAATGTCGTTCGTTTCGTTGAACTCCCGCGTCGAAGCCTCTTCATGGCTGAACAGCTTGACGATGTTGTGCCCGGACACATCCTCCTCAACCTGGCCGTTAACCTTGCCGAGATATTCCTGCTGCCGGAAGAAATGCTTTTGCGAAAACTTCATAATCACGGCGATGATGCCGATGGACACAGGCAGCATCACGAGCGCGATGAGCGTCATGAGCGGGCTGATGGTCAACATCATGACGAGCGCGCCGACAATGCTCGTGACGCTCAGGATCAGCTGCGTCACGCTCTGCCCAAGGCTCTGCGTCAGCGTATCGACGTCGTTTGTGATGCGCGAAAGCACATCGCCGATGCTGTTGCTTTCAAAATATTTCATCGGCATACGATGGATTTTTTCGCTGATTTGCCGCCGCAGGTCGTAGCCCGTCTTCTGCGTGACCGTGCTCATGATCCAGCCCTGTATGATACCGAAAGCCACGGAAACAAGGTAGAGGATCAGCAGCGTGATGATGATCGTGACGATCTTGTCGAAGTCGATCCCGCCGCCAACCGTATACTTTGACACGAGCCCGCTATACAATTCCGTGATGGCGCGCGACAATATCTTCGGGCCGAAAATATTGAAGACGGACGACAGCGCCGCAAACGCGCAGACACAGGCGAGCGCCACGCGGTACTTCTTCATATGGATCAGCAGTTTTTTGATCGTGCCCTTGAAATCCCGTGGCTTTTCGCCCGGCATCATGCCGGGGCCGCCCGGGCCGCCGGGGCCGACCGGCCCGCGCCGCCGAGGCGGCGCCTGTTTCCGATTTGATGTTTTGTCGCTCATATCCGTGTCCGGCTTTGTTTTGTCAAGCCGAAAGCTCCTCCTCGTTCATCTGGCTCGCCGCGATCTCACGATAGATCTCACAGCTTTCAAGCAACTCTTTGTGTGTCCCCTCGCCGACAATCCGCCCATCGTCAAGCACGATGATTTTGTCGGCGCGCAGGATCGTCGCGATGCGCTGCGCCACGATGAGTATCGTCGCGCCGCCAAGATTTTTTGCGAGCGCGTGCCGCAGGTTTGCGTCCGTTTTGTAGTCAAGCGCCGAAAAACTGTCGTCAAAGACAAAGACTTTCGGGTGCTTTGCGACGGCGCGCGCGATGGCAAGCCTTTGCCTTTGCCCGCCCGAAACGTTTGTCCCGCCCTGCGAGACCCCGCTTTCGTAAACGCCTTCCTTTTCCGCGATGAAACCCGCGGCCTGCGCGATCTCGGCAGCTTTCCGCATATCCCCGTCCGGGATGTCCGAGCCGGAATACTTGATATTGGACGCGATCGTGCCCGCGAAAAGCACGCCCTTCTGCGGCACGACGCCGATGAGCGAACGAAGCTTGCG
Organism: Eubacteriales Family XIII. Incertae Sedis bacterium; assembly: GCA_031290775.1. Taxonomy (GTDB): domain Bacteria; phylum Bacillota; class Clostridia; order Peptostreptococcales; family Anaerovoracaceae; genus WRMW01. The sequence continues at coordinate 3,481 of JAITMX010000116.1, read as the reverse complement.
CTGCGAGAGGTCGCGCACGTCCACGCCGTCGATCGTGACCTTGCCGCGCGTGACGTCAAACAGCCTCGGAATCAGATTGACCATCGTCGATTTTCCGCTGCCCGTGCCGCCGATGACGGCAGTCGTCTTGCCGGGCTCCGCCGTGAAGCTGATATGGGAAAGGATGTCTTCGTCCGCGTCGTGAAAGCGAAAGCCCACGTCATCAAACGTGACGAGCCCCGCAAATTCTTCATCCTCATGCTTCAGCTCACCCGCCGGCTTGTCCGTGACGGAGCTCTTTGTATGGATGACCTCAAGGACGCGGGCGGCGGCGACACTGGCGCGCGGCAGCATGATCGTGACCATCGAAAACATCATGAATGCCATAACAATAAACATCGTATAGCTCATGAACGCCATAAGGTCGCCGACCTGCATGCTTCCGTCATCGATGCCCTTGCCGCCAAACCAGACGACGCCGACCATGATGATGTTCATAATGAAAAACACGATTGGCATGAACATGCTCATGGCGCGGTTCGTGAAAAGCTGGTTCTTGAAGAGCGTCTGGCTGGCCCCGTCAAAGCGTTTTTTCTCAAAATCCTCGCGGTTGAAGGCGCGGATGACAGGCAGCCCCGTCAGTATCTCGCGGCTCACGAGATTGACATTGTCGATGAGGCCCTGCATCTTCTGGAATTTCGGCATCGTGAGGCCGAGCAGGATGCCGATGACAGCCGCGAGGATGAGGATTGCCGCCACGATGACCCATGAAAGCCCCGTATCCGTGCGCGTCACCATGATGATGCCGCCGACCGCCATCGCGGGCGCAAAGAGCACGAGCCGCAGGAAAAACACCATCGCCATCTGTATCTGCTGGATATCGTTCGTATTGCGCGTGATGAGCGACGCCGGGCTGAAGCGGTCCATCTCCGCGTTTGAAAATTCCATAATCTGCGTGAACGACTCGCGGCGCAGGCGGCGGCCGACGCCCGCCGACATCAGGCTCGCGAGCAGGCTGACAACGACGGTGCCCGCGCAGGCGACAAGCGTGAAAGCGACCATAACGAGCGCCATGCGCTTCATGTAATCAAGCTGTATCGCTTGGGTATCGAGGCCCATCGCCTCATATTCCCCGCGCACATACTCGACGGCGGCGGACTCTATCATCGCGGAGCCGAGGCCCAGCGCCTCCATCTGCGCGTCTATCGAGCTGTGTATGTCCTTCACGTCCTGTTCTGTGCCTTGCCCCATCAAAACGCTTTGGATGAGGCCGAGCAGTTTTTCGTCGGGCTTGATCGCGGACTCCGCGCCGGATGCCATGCCCGCGCCGCCACCTGCCGCCCGTGCGCCCATCGCCTGGTCCGCCTGCCCCATGATGAGCATCGGCGTCATCATGTCCTTGCTCAGCTGGGCCCGCGCCTCCGCGTCATTCTTGACGGAATCCTTTAAGGCAAGCCTGCCTTCCCCGCCCGGCGCCGCCTCATAGGCCGCGCGCACGCGATCCCGCTCATCTTGCGCCATAAACCGCTCAAGCCCCAGCATGGACGTTTCCCGGATCTCGGTCGGCGCCGCGTTTTCGACGCCGCCCTGCATGATACCGACGTCCACGATACGGCTCGTGTAATTGGGCAGCTCAAGCTCGCAATACGCCTGCATGATGAGCAGCGCGACAATGCAGATCAAAAATGGGTAATATTTTTTGTCCCGGAACAACAGTGAAAGGAATTTCATTCGGCAGCCTCTATTTTGATATCTTCAATAATGCCCGCAAATTTGTAAATCAGGCGGATAATCTCGCGCGTGTCCTCTTCGCCAAAGCGCCCCATCAGCATCTCGATGTTTTCGTCAAACCCGCGCTCGATTTTGTCAATCGTTTCGCGGCCGACGGCGGTCAGCTTCACGATAATCGTGCGGCGGTTTTCGGGATCGGCCGCGCGCGTGATGAGCCCCTTGCTTTCAAGCGACCCGAGCATCTGCGACACCGCCGCCTTGCTGACGCACAAATAATCGCGCATCTGCGACAGCCACGCGCCGCCCGTCTCGTCCTTTTCCTCGCGTTCGGCCTGCTGCTTCAAAAAGGCAAATTCCGCCATATTTACGATGTGCCCGCCGCAGGCGCCGGGGCCGTAGCCGCCGGGCCCGCCCGGGCCGTGGCGCCTGCCAAAGCCCCCAAAGCCCCCGTGCATATGCCCCATGCGCTGAAAATTGAGGTTTTTCAGCATGAAAATCGCATGCAGCAGCTCGGCTTTCAGCTCTCTGTTTGCTTGTGTTGTCACTTTTTTCTCTCTCTCATATCCCTTGCTCAAAAGGTAAGCAGGTGAACTGTTAAGTTATTAACAATATAGCCCTTAACTTTTTCTTTGTCAACAGCAAAAATATGTTATTCTTGATGAAAGCCCGTCATTGCGGGCGAAGCGCAGCAATCCAGTGGTTCATGGATTGCCGCGGTCGCTACGCTCCCTCGCAATGACAGTCCTCGCAATGACAGTCATCGCAATGACAGTCCTCGCAATGACAGTCCTCTCAATGACAGTCCTCGCAATGACAGTCCTTGACGGCGGGGTGTGAACTGTAGCATTTATTCAGGGGTGCGGAAGGACGAGGGGCATTACGGATTGAGGAGGGAGCGATGGGCAGGATTTTACTTGGGATAACGGGCGGCATCGCGGCATACAAAGCCGCCGATCTCGCGAGCCGGCTTGTGAAGGACGGGTTTGGCGTTGACGTCGTCATGACAAAAAACGCCTGCGAGTTCATCACGCCGCTTACCTTTCAGGCCATCGTGAAAGCGCCCGTCTATACGGACAGCTTTGCGCCCATTCCCGATTATTCGGTCGGGCATATTTCGCTCGCAAAACGCGCGGATGCCGTCGTCGTCTGCCCAGCCACGGCCAACCTCATCGGGAAAGCCGCAAACGGGATTGCCGACGACCTGCTGACCACGGTCCTTTTGGCGGCGCATGAAAAGCCGCGCCTCCTTTGCCCCGCGATGAATACGGCGATGTGGGAAAACCCCGTCGTGCAGCGGAATATCGAAACTCTGCGCGCGCTCGGCTGGTCTGTCATCGAGCCGGAAAGCGGCCGCCTCGCCTGCGGGGACGAGGGCAAGGGCCGCCTCGCCGACCCCGGGCCCATCGCGGCCTTTCTCAAGAAGCTCCTTTCGGGCGACTACTCGGATCGATAACCGTAGGCAGCCAAAGCAAAACTAAACCCGAAGCGGCAGGCTCTCCAAAGGAAGCGCTGATTAATTCAGGTGTGCGGATTTGCCGTGGATATTGCCAACGTTCGGCTACGCCTCACTCCTACGCTCACTTCGTTCGCTTCGCTGGCTGAGGTACAGGGGCTTGACAGTCCTACCTCCGCTCACTTCGTTCGCTTCGCTGTCCGTTTTTCCATTACCCGCTAAAGCGGGTGGAAAAAAGGCATCCCGATTTGCGCAAGCAAATCGATGGAAGGACGTCTGTCAGGAGTGCAGCGCTTTAGCGCGTGGCACTCTACGACT
>JAITMX010000211.1 GCA_031290775.1 Eubacteriales Family XIII. Incertae Sedis bacterium | reverse complement strand
CTGCCAGGGATTCAAGCGCTTCAGCACTTAGAATCCTACGGCTTAGCCGCAATGCAACGTTCGGCTGCGCCTCACTCCTACGCTCACTTCGTTCGCTTCGCTGTCCGTTTTTCCATTACACGCTGAAGCGTGTGGAAAAAAGGCAAGCTACGGCTGACGGGCAATTGGCTTGCAATAGCATGGTGTCTGAGCAGTTACAGGCCGCTGGAAAAACGCTGAAAAATCAGAAACCAGGGCTTGACAAGGGGCGGCGAAGGGTGTTATATAAACATATGCTTATACGTTTATTTGTATCGGCGCAAGAAAAAGGCGGTTATTAAGGAAGCCAACGGAGGTCAAATGAAAAAGCAAAACGACGTGCCTGCGTGCGGGTGCAATGTCATTCACGAGGATACGGTCGCGCGTGTGCGGGCCGGGCTGACACAGGACGAAACCTTGTCCGCCACGGCGGAATTGTTCAAGGCGCTTGCCGACCCGACGCGGCTCAAGATCGTGAACGTATTGCTGCTTGCGGAAGTCTGCGTGTGCGATATCGCGGCGACGGTGGATATGTCGCAGCCGGCGGTCTCGCACCACTTGAAGGCGCTGCGGGCGGCGCGCTTGGTCAAATACCGGCGCGAGGGAAAGACGATCTATTACAGCCTTGACGACGAACACGTGTCGAACGTGTTTTATCAGGGGCTGCTGCACACGTCGCATGAATAGGCCGGGTGGACGGGCAGTGTGGAATGACAAAGGAATGATTGCTGTGCGGAGGATGGGAATATGAAAGAGGCTGCCGTAAAGGTATACGAGCGAGGCGATTGCGCGGGGCATGGGCAAGACGCCTGCTGTGCGCATTGTGCGGATAACATGGATTTTTCACAGCCGCCGGCTACGGGCAAAGAGGAAGGCAAGGGCGGGCGCATAGGCCGGGTTCTGCCCGCCATCGGCGCGGCGCTTTTTGCGGCCGGCATGGCGCTGGCGATTGCCGGCGTCCCGGCGTTTTCCGGCTATCCGCGTTTGGGCTTGTTTGCCTTGGCCTATCTGCTTGTCGGCGGGCCGGTGCTCGCAGAGGCGTGGCGCGGCATTATAAAAGGAAGGGCGCTCGACGAAAACTTTCTCATGGTTGTTGCGAGCATCGGCGCGTTTGCGATCGGGGAATATCCCGAAGGCGTCGCGGTCATGCTGTTTTACCGCATCGGCGAAGCGTTTCAGGACAGGGCTGTCGACAAGTCGAAGCGGGCGATCGAAACGCTCATGGACGTGCGCCCCGAAACGGCATGGCTCGCCACGGAAGAGGGTTTCCGCGAGGTTCGCCCCGAGGATGTAACGGCCGGCAGCCTGATCCGCGTGCGGCCTGGCGAACGCGTGCCGCTTGACGGCATCGTGCAAAGCGGCATGTCCTCGCTCGATACGTCGGCGCTCACGGGCGAATCCCTGCCGATGGACGTGGGGCCCGGCGACGAGGCGCTCGCGGGCTCGGTCAATACGAGCGGGTTGCTCACGATCAAAGTCTCGCGGCTTTTCGGGGAATCTGCCGTCGCGCGGATTTTGGATCTTGTGCGAAATGTGGGCGCACACAAAGCCCCGGCGGAAAATTTTATCACAAAATTTGCGCGGTATTATACGCCGGCCGTCGTTTGCGCCGCCGTGATTTTGGCGTTCGCGGCGCCGCTCGCATTGGCGTTGCAGATGGACGGATCCCTGGGCGCGGCATATGCGGCCCTCCTGCCGGGATGGGTGCAGCGCGCCCTTGTTTTCCTCGTCGTGTCCTGCCCCTGCGCTTTGGTCATTTCGATCCCGCTGTCCTATTTTGGCGGGATCGGCGCCGCGTCGAAAAACGGCATCCTTGTCAAGGGCGGCAACTATCTCGAGGCGCTGTCCCGCGCGGACACCGTCGTCTTTGACAAGACCGGCACACTGACCAAGGGCAGATTGCGCGCCGTGGGCGTCTACCCGGAGGATGGCGTGACGGAAGAGGAACTCCTGTCCGCCGCCGCGTTCGCCGAGCAAAATTCGACGCACCCAATCGCGAAAGCCATCATGGACGCGGCGCGCGCGGAAAATGCCGCAGCGGAAGCAGGAGAATCGCCCCCTTGCTTTTCCCGCCGCTTTCCGCCGGATCAAGCGGCGCAATATGAGGAGATCGCGGGCAAGGGCGTCCGCGCGGCCTCAGGGGGCTGCGCCGTGCTCGCGGGCAAAGTCTCGCTGCTCGAGGAGTTCTCCGTGAGCTTTGCGGACGCGGGCGCGGTTGACACCGGCACGGTGGTCTATGTCGCGGCTTCTTCGGCCGGGTGGGAAGAGCGAGGCGGTTTTGGCGGCTTCGCTTCCGCCGCCGCTCCCGGCGGCGGGGCGCTGCGGTATCTGGGGCGCATCGTCCTTGCGGATGAAATCAAATCGGACGCAAGCGCCGCAGTCGCCGCGCTGAAGCGGGGCGGCATCTCCCGCATCGCGATGCTGTCGGGCGACGCGGAGCCCGCCGTGCGCCAAATCGCCGGCGAGCTCGGAATCGATGATTTCAGAGCCGGGCTTTTGCCGGACGGCAAGGTCGTCGCGCTCGAAAGCATCGAGGCGGGCTTGAACGGAAGCAGGCGGGGCAGCCTTGTCTTCGTCGGCGACGGCATCAATGACGCGCCCGTGCTCGCGCGCGCGGACGTGGGCGTGGCGATGGGCGGCATCGGCTCGGATGCCGCAGTCGAGGCCGCCGACGTCGTGTTGATGACGGACGAGCCTTCCAAGCTCGCGCTCGCCATCTCGATCGCAAAACGCACACACGGGATCGCCCTGCAAAACATCGTGTTCGCGCTGTCCGTGAAAGGCGTATTGCTCGCGCTC
>JAITMX010000206.1 GCA_031290775.1 Eubacteriales Family XIII. Incertae Sedis bacterium | reverse complement strand
TCCTTTTGGGTTGCCTGCGGCAACCCAAAAGGACCGTCCCCGCGGGCTCCCGCCCCGCCTTGCGCTCTCGCCGCGCCACACATCCTATTTGAAGATTGCGGAGGGCTGTTCCAATTGCTGCGCCTACTGCGTCATCCCGAGCATCCGGGGGCCTTACCGCAGCGTGCCGATGGAGGACGTCGTGCGGGAAGCGGAGGCGCTTGCGGCGGAGGGCTGCAAGGAGCTTGTCCTCATCGCGCAGGACGTGACGTACTACGGCAAAGACCTGTACGGGGACTTTGCCCTCCCCGAGCTTTTGCGCAGGCTCTGCGCCGCGCGGGGCGCAAAAAGCATCGAATGGATTCGCCTGCTCTATTGTTATGAGGAACGCATCACGGACGAGCTCATCCGGGCGATGGCAAGCGAGCCGCGCATTCTCCATTATATCGACATTCCCTTGCAGCACATCGACGCGGATATCCTGCGCCGTATGAACCGAAAATCGACGCCGGGCAGCATCCGCGCCACGATTGCGCGCCTGCGCGCGGCCATGCCGGACATCGTCATCCGCACGGCTTTCATTACGGGCCTGCCCGGCGAGACGGAGGAAGCCTTTGAGGCGCTTTGCGAATTTGCGGAGGAAACGCGCTTCGGGCGGCTCGGCGTCTTTGCGTATTCGCGAGAGGAAGGCACAGCCGCCGCGGAGATGCCGGATCAGGTGGCGCCCGAGGTCGCGGCCGCGCGCGCGGACGGGCTCATGCACGTGCAGCAGGGCATTTCGCTCTCCCAAAACGAAGCGCTCGTCGGGACGGTGCTAGACGTGATCGTCGACGGGCTCGAGGGCGGGGCGGAGGGCGCCGGCGAATGTGAGGGCGAATGTGAGGGCGCGGGTGAAATTGTTTATCTCGGGCGAACGCGCGGCGATGCCCCGGAGATTGACAACGCCGTGATTTTCACCGCTAAGGATATGGAAAAAGGCAATGCGGGCGGCCTCACGGGCAAGATCGTCAAAATCCTCGTCACGGACGCGATGGACTATGATTTGGTTGGCGTAGTACAATAGGGCAATATCGCAATAATGCAGTGCGGCGGCACCGAAAGGAAAACAGCAAACCATGAACCTACCCAATTTTTTGACGCTCATCCGCATGGCGCTCGTGCCTGTTTTTATCGTCCTTTTCTATTTCGGGCAGACGGGTTCGCGGGCGTTTTGCCTCCTTGCTTTCGCGGTTTTCGCGATCGCTTCGGCGACGGACGCGCTCGACGGGCACATCGCGCGCAAGCACGGGCTCATCACCAATTTCGGCAAACTGATGGACCCGCTTGCAGACAAGGTGCTGACGACATCTGCCTTCATCGTATTTGTCGACGTGGGCATCGTGCCGGCGTGGATGGTCGTCGTCATCCTCGCGAGAGAGTTTGCCATCACGGGGCTGCGGGGCGTTGCGGCCGCGGAAGGCGTCGTGATCGCGGCAGGTTTTTCGGGCAAGCTCAAGACCATCTTTCAGATGCTCGCCATCTGCCTCATCCTGCTCGATTCCGCCATCGGGAACGGGCCGGCTACGCACAGCCTTTGGCTCGTTGTTTCGGTCGCGGGCTTGATTTGCCTGTGGGTTGCTGTCGCGCTCACGGTGTACTCGGGCATCGAGTATCTGTGGAAAGGGCGCAATCTGCTCAATATGAAATAGGGAAACAAGATTGGAGGGAATATGCCAAGCGCATCCATTGTCGCGGTCGGGACCGAGCTGCTTTTCGGCCAGGTCGTCAACACAAACGCCGCCTATATCTCGGAGCAGCTCCAGCTCCTCGGCATCAGCGTGCTCTACCATTTCACGGTCGGAGACAACCCGGCACGGGTCAAACAGACGATAGGGCGCGCTGCGGGCGAGTCCGATATTGTAATCACGACAGGCGGCCTCGGGCCGACGCAGGACGATCTCACAAAAGAGCTCATCGCCGAGCTTGCGGGCAGGCGGCTTGTACATGACGAGGAAGCGCTGCGCCGCCTCGACGCCATCATGAGGGATATCGGGCGCGGGAATTATACGGAAAACAATCTAAAGCAGGCGCTTCTGCCCGAGGGCGCGGCCGTGTTTTACAATGAGGCGGGCACGGCGCCGGGCTTTGCGCTCGAGGCGGGCGGAAACACGTTTATCGCGCTGCCGGGCCCGCCGCGCGAGATGATCAAGATGATGCATGCCAGCGTCATCCCCTACCTCGCGAAAAAATCCAACGCCGTCATTTTCAGCAAGCTGCTGCGTTTTTACGGCATCGGCGAGTCCGCGCTCGAAACGGCGCTGCTGCCCATCATCGACGGGCAGACCGACCCGACCGTCGCGACGTACGCAAAAGAGGGGGAGTGCGCCGTGCGCGTTTCGTCCATGCGGCAGACGGCGGCGGAGGCGGAAGCGGCGGTGGAAGCCGCCGTCTCGCGTGCCCGCGCGCTTGCGGGGCAGTATCTGTACAATGAAGAAAACAAGGACTACCCGCAGGTCATCGTCGAGCTGCTTGGCGAACGCCATCTGAAACTCGCCGCCGCCGAGTCGTGTACGGGCGGGCTGTTTGCGGGTGCGATCACCGCCGTGCCCGGCGCCTCAGAGGTTTTTGACAGGGGCTTCGTGACCTACAGCAATGAGGCAAAAATGGAGATGATTGGCGTGTCAACCGAAACGCTTGACAAGTACGGCGCCGTGTCCGAACCCTGCGCGCGCGAGATGGCGCTCGGCGCGCTTGCGCATTCCTGCGCCGACGTCGCGGTCGCCGTCACGGGAATTGCGGGGCCGGGCGGCGGGGCCGTCGGCAAACCCGTCGGCACGGTGTTCTTTGCGGTCGCGGGCCGTGCGGAGGTTTTTGGCGGCGCGGGCGGCGCGGACGCCGCTGCGGCAGGGGGCGCGGCGTTCACCGTCCTCACGGGCGAAAGGTATTTTCGCGACCGCGGCCGGCGTGTCAACC